>JALZVV010000251.1 GCA_023299935.1 Dokdonia sp. | reverse complement strand
GAAATTGTAAAAAATATTTTTAAAAGGCGAGGTTATCCTCGCCTTTTAAATTTCTTGTACTCTTTAAAATATCCTATACTTGCAAGCGTTTACTTAGATATCGCTCTCATTGCTAGATGAAGAAATTAATAATTGTTTTATGTATTCTTTGTACTACTGCTGGTTTTAGCCAGCTAGGGGGAAGGGCTACCTATCAATTTCTTAATTTAATTTCCTCTCCCAGACAAGCGGCTTTAGGTGGTAAAGTCATAACTAATTATGATTATGACCCAGATTCTGCCTTATATAATCCGGCGACGATTAATTATAAGATGGATAAACAGCTTTCTGCTAATTATGTAAACTTTCTGGCAGATATTAATTATGGGACAGCATCCTTTGCCTATTTGGTAGATAGACATACCCAGGTTCTTCATGCAGGAGTCACCTACATTAACTATGGTTCTTTTGATGGGAGAGATGAATCTGGAGCACCTACGGGTGATTTTGGAGGAGGAGAAGCTGCTTTATCTGTGGGGTATGCAAGAAATATTCCTCGCACTAATTTTCAT
The DNA here is from genome assembly GCA_023299935.1 of Dokdonia sp. Taxonomy (GTDB): domain Bacteria; phylum Bacteroidota; class Bacteroidia; order Flavobacteriales; family Flavobacteriaceae; genus Dokdonia. Next base: position 14,878 of record JALZVV010000251.1, on the reverse strand, counting down.
GTAGGAGCAAATGTAAAATTTATTACTTCTCAACTCGCAGAGTTCAACTCTATAGGAGGAGCGGTAGATTTAGGTGTAATTTATAATTATGAAGATTGGGACCTCAATGCCGCTTTTGTTATTAGGAATATTGGGACACAGTTTACCCCTTTTGTAGACACTTTTGAGAAATTACCTTTGGAAATAGATGCAGGAATTTCTCAGATAGTCCCTAATGTGCCCATACGCTGGCACCTCACTTTTGAGAATCTACAGCTTTGGAACATTGCTTTTGAGAATGAAGCAAGAGGAACAACAGATTTTGATGGTAATGTAACATCAGAAGAAATAGGCTTCCTAGACAATGTAATTAGGCATACTATTGTCGGGGTGGAGCTATTTCCCGATAGCGGATTTAACTTACGTTTTGGATATAACTTTAGAAGGAGTGAAGAGTTGCGTATTATCAATCAGCGCAGTTTTGCTGGAATAAGTGCAGGTTTTGGAATCAAGATTAATAAAGTTAGATTTAATTATGCATTTGCGCGCTTTAACAGTGCCGCAAGTAGTAGCTTTTTTGGGATAGGAATTGATTTACAATAAATTCAATGCATTATCATTACAGGGACTAACGAATTAATGAACTCCTTAGCTCATTTGCATACTTCTGTTTCCTTATTTTTGCTTTTCTAAACTTGTTAGTGTGAAAATTACTATCGCAATAGACGGATATTCTTCTACCGGTAAAAGTACCGTGGCAAAACAACTTGCCGAATGGCTAGAATACATTTATGTAGATACAGGAGCGATGTATCGTGCAGTCACTTTATATGCGATGCGCAAAGGCTATATTTCTGATGGGTTTTTTGATAAAGAAAGCCTGATAGCTAAGTTGGATGATATTGAAATCACTTTCGTAAAAAATACCGCAACCGCAAAAGCTGAAGTCTGTCTCAATGCCGAAAATGTAGAGCGCGAGATACGTACACTAGAAGTCTCTTCCTTTGTAAGTCCAGTTGCTACAGTATCAGAAGTACGTGCTAAACTAGTTGAGCAGCAACAAAAAATGGGCGATACCAAAGGCGTAGTAATGGATGGGCGTGATATAGGAACTGTTGTTTTCCCTAATGCCGAGCTCAAAATTTTTATGACCGCTAGTGCCGAAGAGCGCGCTCAGCGTCGCTATCAAGAATTATTAGATAGGGGAGACACCGTTGACTATAAAGCCGTACTTGCAAATGTAGTAGAGCGTGACGAGATTGATACTACACGAGAGGATTCTCCTCTAGTTAAAGCAGCAGACGCTATAGAAATAGACAATACAGAAACTAATGTAGAAGACCAATTCCACACGATATTACAACTTGCAAAAGATCGTATTGCGGGTAGGGTTTAGGCTTATAATGTGGGTCGGACGCCAATACTCTTAAATAGCTTAGCCTTTGTTTTAAAGAAACCATTTTCAAATTTACTTCGCTTTAAGCGGGCGTCTATCAAACTTTTTTCACGAGAGTTTACCAAGAATATAGAGCTTTCTCCTAGTTCAAATTTGCGCTCTTCACCTTGCAATAAAATCTTTGTATTAGCTACAATTTCAGCTAGTAAAACGTTTTGGCGGGAATAGGAATCTAATTCTTGATATATCGCTTTAACTTTATTAAGTATACTGATCTTTGTAGCTGCACGATCAAGTTCTGTATCTCTCATTTTTAGTTTAGCTAGACTCAAATCTCCTCTTTCTTTACGCTGAAATAAAGGATAGCTAAAATTAACACCTCCTTTATATTCACTACTCAAAAAGCTATTGGCAGCGTTAGGAGTTTCTGTGATAAAATTGTAATTCAATTCTAGTTTAGGAAGTAATTTGTTGGCTTTAAGTTTTTTATCTACAACTAGGCTTTCTAATTTATAATTAAGAGCAAGTAACTTAGGATGGTTGTCTAGTGTAAAACTGTTAAGTGTTTGTCCTTCAATTTGTAGGGTAACATCTATCTCTAGCTCTGCCTTTAGATTGGGAATGACATTATCTTCTAACTCTAGAGGGGTGTCATTTTCTATCCATAAAAAATTGGATAATTGCATCCTTCCATTAAACAAGGCTACTTTTGCTTGTTCTAAACTCAATTGTCTATTCTGTAAGGATATTAGAGCTTCTGTTGCATCTATCTGGGCACTCTCGCCTAGGGCAGCACTCTTTTTTACTCCTTCATAGCGCAGTTGTGCATTAGCAACAAATTGTTCGAAGGTGATTACGTCGCGATAGGCTTGCAACCAATTAAAGTAGGCCACTGAGGCTTTATAAATAACCTCATTGAGTAATAGATCACGCTCTGCAATGGATTGATTATTAAATATTTTTGCTTTTCGTAAGGAAGCCATACGCTCGTTAATCCAAAAGCCTTGACCAATGTTTACCGATAGTCCGGCGGCAAATAGCCCATCTTCAGGAACAAAATTTTGAGCATTGACGAATTCACCTTCATAACGTTCATAACCTGCCTGAAGTTCTATGCCGTACCAGGTAGGTATTTTAAATTTGGTATCTAAGAGGTCGTAATATTCAAGATCTTTAAAGTCTTTCCTCTCATAACCTGCTTCCAGTTTTGGGTCAAAGCCACCACGTGCTTTTAAGACCTTTGCTTGTCCTTGTGTTAGTGCTAACTGTGCTTGTTTAGCTACAGGATGATAATTTTTCACATAGCCTAAATACTCTTCAAAGCTCAAAATTTCTGTTCCGAGAGTGGTTGATGGTATTTGTGCCAAAGTTTGGGTAGATAGACTTTTTGCGAAAGGGAACCCAATTAGAAAAACAATAAGTAATAGCCTTACTTTCATTTTTTTATTGTTTTTATTGTGTCTGGTTGATAGTAATTAGGAGGGAAACCGTTAAGCTGTCTCCAGAGTTCAAACCAAATGGGCACATCATCTAAAAGTGCTATAGAACGAGCTCCAGAGCCTGCTCTTAGGGCTTCAGGCCAAGGATTCTGCTCTAGATCAGGAGCAATTAGTAGCCTGTATTTTCCGTTATCGCTTATAAATGTCTCTACGGCTACAATGCGTCCTGCATAGGTTCCTGTCGAAACATTGGGCCAGCCGCTAAAAATGATAGAAGGCCATCCATCAAAGACAATTCTAACCTCTTCACCTAGGTGTGCGAGAGGTAAATCTATAGGCTCTATATACATCTCTACTGCCAGTTCTGGGTTAGAGGGCATGATGTTGATTAGTTTATCACCCGATTTGAACGTTTCTCCTATTCCCGCTTGTATGGCCTTATTAATGAGTCCGGTTTGGGGCGCGCGTATGATATATAAGTCATTGCGTATCTCATAATTAGAAAGTGTGTTTTCTAATTTTGTGACTTGTGCCTCTGCATCAAATCCATTAGAAGAGGCGGTAAGTTGCTCACTGCGTGCTTTGTTTATCTTTTCTGTAAATGAGGCTTGGATACGGTTAATTTCAATCTCTGCATTTAGGACATTGTTTTTGCTTTCTAGGAGCTTATTTTCTTGAGAAACCAGTTTAGCCTTTGTTTCTTGTTGCTTAAGACGCTTGTCTTCTACATCTTTCACCGCTTTTAAACCCTCTTCTTGTAATTGAAGAGTACGGTCATACTGCCTTCCTGCTATGGTGATATTAGTCTTTGCAGCTTCTAGATCAATACTGTCGCTTTGTACTTTTAATTTAGACTGCAAGAGTTTGTTTTGAGCTTGTTGTAATTTGAGTCCTTGCTCTTTTTGCAGGGATAGTATTTGCTGTCCTAATGCATCTATTTTTCCTTTATAGGCTTCTACAGAACTGGCCTTGGCTTGTATTTGAAGCTTTGTTCTGTCTAGCAAGTTAGGGTCTTGGTATTCGTTCTTTACTTCTGAGATGCGCAGGATTGGATCTCCCTTTGTTACAGAATCTCCTTCACTTACAAACCATTCTTCTATTCGCCCAGGAATAGGGGATTGCACCGTAGCTGGGCGTTGGTCCGGACGCAGTGTGGTTAAGGCACCTTTACCTGTGATATTTTGAGTCCAAGGTAAAAAGAGAATGATCGCACCTATGAAACAAAATGCCACCAAGAACCTATTAAAGTGCTTGAAATGTTTCTTATGCATAACCTTAGCAATAGCTTGAAAATTAGATAAATCCACCGTGGAGTGAAGTGTTGTCTTTGAAATATTAAGCATCGTTATTTTTTTTGATTACGCGACCATCTTCTACTAAAATGTGGTGTTTGCAAAATTGTCTCCATTTTGGATTTTGACTTACGACTACAAGAGTCCAAGGCCTATCTTCTCCCGCTAAGAAGGTCATCAAATTAAGCGCTTCTTTTTCACTAAAGTGATCTAATGGATCCTTAAGAATTAATAGCTTAGGGCGTCTTATGATGCTTCTCGCGAGAACAATCTTTTTTGCTATGGTGTACGGAATTTGTCTTCCTTCTGGATATAATATTGTTTGCATTCCTTTATCTTGGTTTTTGACAAAGTCTGTAAGTCCTGTGTTTTTTAATGCCCATTGTATATCCTTTTCAGACAATGAGGTATCTCCAAAGGTGAGATTTTCCCATAAAGTACCTTCAAAAGGAGACTCCTCATTAAGAGACTGTCCTACATAGGACCTGTAATGGTTGAGGTGTATGCTTCGTAGAGATCTATTATTAACAAAAATCTCCCCATTTTTGGGCTCGTATATACCTGCTACTAATCGTAATAAAGTTGTTTTTCCTGACCCTTGCGACCCTTGGATAATATAATTATGTCCACTTTCTATGCTCAAAGAAACATCTTCTAGAATTTTCTTGCCATTCTTACCTTCATAACTCACATCTTGCAGCTCTATATTGAGCGGTGTATTTGCATGAAGAGGTTTATCTCCTCCTTGTGGCTCCAGATTTTTATCAACAACTTGTCCTATTTTTTCTAAAGACGCAAGTACATCGTATATAGACTCCAATCCTGTAATAAGTTTCTCGACAGATCCTATAACGAGTAGGATAATGATTTCCGCAGCTACGAACTGACCTATATTCATTTGCTGGTTAATTACTAGAATACCACCTATGATTAGTAATCCAGCAGTAACTAATACTTTAAAGCCTATCATCTGGATAAACTGTAGTACCAAAATTCTAAAGTGACTTTCTCTGGCTTTAAGATAGTTTATGACTAGCTTATCATTTTTTTCAAGAGCAAGTGATGTCTGCCCTGATAGTTTAAAACTTGTTATGGCTCTTGCTATCTCCTGAATCCAGTGTGCGACTTTATATTTTTGCTTTGACTCATCAAGGCTGGTGTCTAATCCTCTTTGTGCAGTAAATCTAAATACGAGATAAACTATGAATATTAGCAGAACGCCATATATAATAAAAAAGGGATGATATAGAGAGAGTAACAATAATCCAAGAATTATCTGAAGTACAGCTGCTGGAAAATCGATAAGGATTTTAGGTAAACTCTTTTGTATCGTTAGTGTATCAAAAAAGCGATTAGCTAGCTCTGGCGGGTAATAATCGCTAAGTTCACTCATTTTTATCTTAGGAAAACGATAAGCAAACTCAAATGATGAGCGCGTAAATAACTTTTGTTGGATATTTTCTAGGATGCGCATTTGCATAAGTTGCAATGCACCTACAAAAGCAGTTCCTAATGTTACAAGAACAACAAGAAGTATCCACGAGGTGCTTATTTGGGCACCTTGAATAAGGTTAATAATAGCTTGTATCCCTAAAGGAAGCGACAAGCTCACAATACCAGCAAATATGGCATAAAAGATAATTTGCTTGATATCTTTTCTGTCCAGTTTTAATAAGCTAGTTAAGCGTTGTGTTGCTGTTAAAACGGTCTTTGCCATTGCGCTATGCTTTTAAAGTTGCAAATACTAGCTGAGTAAAAAACTGTGTTGGAGTCACCTTGTCTCCACAATCTGTAATAGATTTAAAGTGGTCTTTAAGAAAATGCTGGTGCAACGCTCCTTCAAGTACCGTACTTGCCAAACTGGCTGCATGAGGATATTTAGGATTTACAGCAGAAATCATTTCGCGCAAGCGAACAACAAGTTGTTTGTAGATGTAGAAATATCCTTCTTTATTTTCTGTATCTACTTCCTTTGTGAGGTAGGATTTTGAATACTCACTAATAACTATCTGACTGAGAATTACTTCATTGATATGTGAAAAATTAGAATCTTCCTTCACTACTTGGGTTACTATAGAAAGCGCTTGTTCTAATCTGTATGTAGGATCCTGTAATGCGGCTGTTGCAAATACAAGTCTGTACTCCATCCATCCCCAGTACCAGTTTGTTAGGTATAGTAGGAGTTTATGCTTATTCTCAAAATAGCGGTATACCGAGCTTTCATTGGAGCCTATAAGCGCTCCCAGTTTTTTAAACGTAAAGTTTTCAAATCCTAAATCGTGTATTAAGGTGATGCTCTGTTGCACAATGCGGCGGCCTAAGTCTGAAGATTCAGGATCTTTCACGTACAACTGGCCGTGTACGGTAATTTTCAGATTTTCAAGTAGTCTGTCCATGATTATTTAATATAATCCCAAAATTAATAGTAATACTATCGATAATATATAGTTTAACACGCTTTTAACCGTGCAGTGCTATCTTGTTTAAGTGGAGGCAAAAAAAACTACCCTTTATGGGTAGTTAGTTAAACAACAATGTGTTTTCCCTTACTCTTCTGAGGCTTCCATTGTATGAAAAACATTCTGGACATCGTCATCCTCTTCTATCTTTTCTAATAGTTTATTGACATCTGCTTCTTGATCTGCAGTAAGTTTTTTAGTTACCTGAGGGATTCTATCAAAACCAGAAGACAATATTTCCATATTATTTTCTTCTAGATAAGATTGTATACTCCCAAAACTTTCAAAAGGCGCATATATCATCACGGTGCTATTTTCATTACCATCTGCATCTTCTTCTGTATCCTCAAAAATTTCTTCTACTCCAAAGTCAATGAGTTCTAGTTCTAACTCTTCAAGATCAAAATCTGAATTTTTTACACTAAAGTTACAGGTGTGATCAAACATAAAGTTTACAGAACCTGAGGTACCCAAATTCCCATCACATTTATTAAAATAAGAACGCACATTTGCGACAGTGCGAGTATTGTTATCTGTAGCTGTTTCTACCAATATAGCGATGCCGTGCGGTGCATATCCTTCAAAAAGCACTTCTTTATAATCGCCTTGGCTTTTATCTGACGCTCTTTTTATCGCTCGTTCTACATTGTCTTTAGGCATATTTACTGCCTTAGCATTTTGAATTACTGCACGTAGTCTTGAGTTACTATCTGGATCTGGACCGCCTTCTTTTACGGCCATTACGATATCCTTTCCTATACGTGTAAAAGCTTTAGACATTGCGCTCCAGCGCTTCATCTTACGTGCTTTTCTAAATTCAAATGCTCTTCCCATATTTATTAAATTTCCGCGAAGGTGGAAATCTTATCCATTCCTTCACCATTATTTATTATTTTAATAAGTCTTCCGTCTATGCAGAATTATTATGAATCGCAAAGGCAGAAATCTTATCCATTCCTTCACGGTTATTATTTGTCTATTATTGTTCGCTTTTCGCGAAAGCCAAAATACTAAAATCTCTTTCTTTTTTCAACAAGATTAGTTGCCTAAAATTTCTTCAATACTTTCGGCTAGTCTAAAATCTTTTTCTGTAACCCCTCCAGCATCGTGTGTATTTAATGTGATACTTAATTCATTATATACATTGCTCCAGTCTGGATGGTGGTTTTGCTCTTCGGCCTCAAAGGCAATGCGGGTCATTGTAGCAAATACTTCTTTAAAATTTTCAAACTCAATTACGGTATGAATGGCATTATCATCATATTCCCAGTTAGGAAAATCTTGTAATCGTTTTTGTATTTGTGTTTCGGTAAGTTTCATAATTAATCTTATAATTCGTTAGATTCTTCTGTCTGCCCCATAGCCATTAAATACGACTTTAGGAACATATCAATTTCTCCATCTAGTACCTTTTCTGGTTGGCGATACTCATAATTTGTACGATGGTCTTTTACTCGCCTATCATCTAGAACGTAAGAACGTATTTGTGAGCCCCATTCTATTTTCATCTTTCCATCCTCTATCTCTTGACGGGCTTCCATACGCTTGCGTAGTTCCAACTCATATAATTGAGAACGTAACATCTGTAGTGCTGTAGCTCTATTATCGTGTTGTGAACGGCTATCTGAACAGGCAATCTTAATTCCAGTAGGGAAGTGCGTAAGTTGCACTTTAGTCTCGACTTTGTTTACATTTTGCCCACCAGCACCAGAGGATCGTGCAGTTACAATCTCATAATCTGCAGGATTAATTTTAATTTCTATACTGTCGTCTACTAAGGGATAGACATATACAGAAGCAAAAGAAGTATGGCGTTTGGCATTGCTGTCAAAAGGAGAGATACGTACTAAACGGTGTACACCATTTTCTCCTTTAAGCCATCCAAATGCAAAATCTCCTGCAATCTCTAAAGTCACTGTCTTTATACCTGCAACATCTCCTTCTTGAAAATTGAGTTCTTTTACCTTATACCCCTGCTTTTCTGACCACATTAGGTACATACGCATAAGCATACTAGCCCAATCACAACTTTCTGTTCCTCCCGCACCAGCGGTTATCTGGAGAACGGCACTCATCTCATCACCTTCTTCTGAGAGCATATTTCTAAACTCTATACTTTCAATGAGGTCTACTGCCTCTTGATACTTTTTTTCTACCTCCTTCTCGTCTGCTTCACCTTCTTTAGCAAATTCAGCAAGTACTTCTAGGTCTTCAACTAAAGAATTAGATTGTTCGTAATCTTTTACCCATTTCTTTTTACTGCGCAATAGCTTCATAAAAGCCTCTGCTTCCTGGGCATTGCTCCAGAAATTAGGGTCAAAAGTTTTTTCTTCATCGTTTGCAATTTCAATCAGTTTGCGATCAATGTCAAAGATATCTCCTTAAGCCTTGCACACGCTCTTGGAGTGATTTTATATGTTCTGTAGTTATCATAGTTATTCTGTAGGGAACAAATGTAACGGTACTTAATTATGTATACAACTATTAATAAAAAGAAGATTGCGTGTAATTTTTATTGAGTTGCACCGACTCTTATGCATTAAACATAATCAAAAATCTACAACATCATGCTTTCTAAACTTACATTTTTAATTGCCGCCTTATTCTTTATTGTTTCTTGTGAGAATGATGCAGAAGTAGATACTACCACTGCTAATAGCATTATTAATAATTCTAATTTAAGTTTAGAAGAATTGACTGTGCTTAATGCTAATAATCAAGGAAGTTCATGTACAAATGTAGTAATCGCAAATGGTTTTGCATATGCTGCTTGTGATAACATCATTTTAATAGCTAATTTGAAAACAGGCGATGTAAATAGTATGACTTCTGCCGCAGATGATATTACAGTAGATGAAGGCTTAGGTTTGCTTTTTACACAAGCTGGCACTACGGTTAGGATGTTTGATTTATCCAATCCAAGTGCACCTGATCAAGTAGCGTCTGCTTCCGTGAATTTTGGTTTGTTCTCAGGTGTTTCGGCTGCAGGATGCGCTCTAGTGGTGTCCGGAGGAGTAGGAGGCTCTGATACAAGAGTATTTAGATATTCTGCAGATAATTTTGATTTAGTACTTACAGAAAATGGTATTCCTGCGGCAGATAATACAACTGGAACACCAGATGTTCATGTCGCTCGAACGGGGCAGGGCGTTATGGCTTTTTATAGTCAAGATATTGGATCAGTCGCAAATTGGGCGATTCAACCTGCGTTATTTAATGGTGTAGCAGAATTGCAAAGTACCCCTCCACGAATAGTACTGACACCAGGTTCATTCCCTGGGCCGTTTGGAGCACCATTTGGTCCGGCTAATTTTCCTGTAGAGAGTGAATATCTTGATGGTAATTTATATGTAGCTCATTTTGCCGTACCAGGTATAGAAGTTATTGATATAGCTAATGGTAGTTTATTGTCGCCTTTTGATTTGCCATATCAACCAACTAATATTGGAACTGATGGAGAATTACTCTTTGTAGTAGGTGTTAATAACGATACTGTAGATATTATTGATCCAGATAACGGAGCGATTCTAGAGTCATTAGGAAATCTAATCACTCCTTCAGGTGTGGCTGCATCAGAAACTCACATCGCAGTGGCTGACCAATCGCTAGGATTGGTAATTATCGCAAGATAGTCTTGGCATAATCCTGATTAAGGGTATTTAGGATAATTATTTTCTGTACATTTAGTGGCACTATTTTTAGCCATTTTATTAAAGAGAATGAGACATAACTACTATTTTTTGATATTGCTGTATTGCGCTACTACTGTTGCGTTAGTACAAGCCCAAAGCCAATCTAATACCACATCTCAATTTCAAGGTTTTTTTGATTTTCAATATGATGAATCTAAGGACAAAATTTACCTAGAAGTAGATCAATTAGATCAAGAATTTTTATATGTACATTCACTACGCACAGGATTAGGGAGTAATGATATTGGCTTAGATAGAGGTCAATTAGGTGGTACCGCCATTGTAAAATTTCAGAAAGCAGGTAATAAATTACTTTTAATCCAGTCCAACACTCGCTACAGAGCAAATACCGATAATGCATTAGAAAAAAAATCAATTGAAGAGGCCTTTGCTAAGTCTGTGCTATTTGGCTTTCCCATAAAGGAGACCAAGGGGAATACTCATATAATAGATATTACTGCTTTTTTACTGCAAGACACTCATGGTGTTGTTGCTCGATTAAAAAGAGGGAAAGAAGGAAGCTATAAGGTAGATAAGAGCCGGAGCGCTCTACAGATGGAACGTACGAAGTCTTTTCCTAAAAACTCAGAGTTTGAAGCGCTAATAACCTACACTGGCCAGCCTAGCGGAAGAAATTTACAGACTGTCGCTCCAGACGTTAAAAGTATTTCGGTTATCCAACATCATAGTTTTGTAGAGCTACCAGACGCAAATTATAAACCAAGGAAATTTGACCCTAGAGCCGGTAATATATCTACAACCTATTTAGATTATGCAACACCTGTACAAGAACCTATTGTAAAGCGTTTTGCCAACCGCCATCGTTTAGAAAAAAAGAATCCTAGTGCATCGCAAAGTGAAGCTATAGAGCCTATTATCTATTACTTAGACCCAGGAACACCAGAACCCGTTAGATCAGCATTATTGGAAGGTGCTAGTTGGTGGAATCAAGCCTATGAAGCAGCTGGATTTATTAATGCATTTCAAGTCAAAATGCTTCCGGCAGATGCAGATCCTCAAGATGTGCGTTACAATACCATACAATGGGTGCATAGAAGCACTAGGGGATGGAGTTATGGAGCCAGTGTAACTGATCCAAGAACAGGAGAAATTATTAAAGGACACGTTAGTCTTGGTAGTCTGAGAATACGCCAAGATTTTTTAATTGCTCAGGCATTAATGAATGCCCCTTTTAAAGGGAATGATGATAATTATGAGCCTATGTTAGCAATGGCATTAGCTCGTATTAGACAGTTAAGTGCACATGAAGTGGGTCATACTATAGGTTTTGCTCATAACTTTGCAGCAAGTCCTAATTATAGAGCTAGTGTAATGGATTATCCTCACCCTACACTGACTTTAAATGGGAATGAAGTAGATTTTTCTAATGCCTATGCTACAGGAATTGGTGATTGGGATAAAGTAACCGTTCAATATAGCTACGGCGTAGCACCTAGTGGAGTTTCTGAAGAAGATTATCTCAATAGTGTATTGGATTCGGCAGAAAAATCTGGTTTGCGATATATAACAGATAGTGATGCCAGGCCGCAAGGAGGGGCGCATTATAAAGCACATCTTTGGGATAATGGTAATAATGCAACTACAGCATTAGAAAATGTACTTGCCATAAGAGAGAGTGCGATTGGTAATTTTTCCATAGATAACATAAGAAGCGGGGAACCGTATTCGGTATTAGAAGACGTATTTGTACCCTTATACTTTTTCCATAGATACCAGACAGAGGCTGCTGTAAAAAGCATAGGTGGTTTGGATTATAATTATGCTGTAAAAGGAGATAATTATTTAAATGTTACAGAAACCTTAAACGCAAAAGAACAAAAAGCAGCGCTCAAGGCAGTATTAAGGACATTAGATGCTAATGTGCTTGCAATACCAAGAAACAACTTAGCGCTTTTTCCGCCAAGAGCGCATGGATATAATCGTTCTCGAGAAAGTTTTAAGAGCAATAGTGGGGTTGCTTTTGATCCTCTTGGTGCCGCGGGGACTGCCAGTGATATGACTTTAGGTTTACTATTGCATCCGGAGAGAATGAATAGACTAATTCTACAGAAATCTTTAGACACAAAACAACTAGGTATAGAAGAGCTTTTTAAGGAGTTGCAAAAGCAGACGCTGGACTCAAAACAAAAGGATGATTATATTCAGGAAGTGCAGACAGCTATCAATTATAATGTGATAAAGCATTTGATAAATCTTGCTTTACATACTAAGAGTATTCCTCAAGTTAGCGCTTTCGCGAAAGCACAATTAAAAGAATTAAGTACGGCTTATAGAAACAGCACTGATCCTAATCAAAAAGAAATGGCGGCTCGTATTGAGAGTGCTTTAAAAAACCCGAAAGATTTTAAAGTATTACCATCTCCAAAAATCCCCGATGGATCACCTATAGGATGTTATCAAGAATAGTATATGTATAAGGAAACAGAGAAGACTGAAGGTGTGATAGATTTGCGCTCAGATACTTTAACTAAGCCTACTCCAGCGATGTTAGCGTTTATGATGAAGGCGCCAGTAGGTGATGACGTTTATAAGGAAGACCCTACAGTAAATGAATTAGAAAGACGTATTGCCAATTATTTTGGGATGGACGAGGCTTTATATTTTCCCACGGGGAGTATGACTAATCAAGCAGCTATAAAGATCCATACGCAACCCGGAGAACAACTTATTGCAGATCAATATGCGCATGTCTATAACTACGAAGGAGGAGGTGTGTCCTTTAACAGTGGTGTTTCTTGTAAGCTTATTGACGGCAATCGAGGAATGATTACCGCAGATCAGGTAGTAGCCGCTATTAACCCTCCTGATTTTTATCATAGCCCTTTAACCACTTTAGTTTGTTTAGAAAACACAACGAATAAAGGCGGTGGTGCTTGTTACGATTTTGACGAGATTAAAAAGATTAAAGAAGTTTGTGATAAGAATAATCTAGGTTTTCACCTAGATGGTGCGCGCTTATGGAATGCCTTAGTAGCCACTGGTCAAGACCCTAAAAAATACGGAGAAACTTTTGATACGATATCTGTATGCCTAAGTAAAGGACTAGGGGCACCTATGGGTTCTGTTCTAGTAGGAAAAACAGCATTTATGGATAAAGCAATGCGCGTGCGTAAATTGTTAGGCGGAGGTATGCGACAAATGGGTTATATGGCCGCAGCTGGTTTATATGCTTTAGATCATCACTTGGATAGAATGAAAGAGGATCATAAAAGAGCAAGTGAGTTAGCAGTTGCGCTTTCTGGGTTGAAAGGTGTTAAGGAAGTCCAAAAAGTAGAAACTAATATTGTTATTTTCTCTGTAGATGATTCTATAGATAGTAAGAAACTAATTACATTACTTACTACTAATTCTATTAAATATAGTGATATGGGAGGAGGTAAGCTTAGATTTGTAACACACTATGATTATAAGGAAAATAGTCATTCTAAACTTATGATTTTACTGCAAAGTTTGAGTGCTTTAAAAAAATAATTTAAGATAGATATTCACGCTTGTTTAGGTATTTAATCGATTATTGGGTGTATTTGGTCGAATTGTTGATATATTTTTTATGTTCTTAATTTTGTGTTAAGTTAAATAAGTTATTTTTGAGGTTCGAATAAGAAAAAACTTATTTTCATTAATTAACTTTTAAACTATAATTGAAATGAAGAAAATTTTACTTTTTGGAGCTTTAGTTGCTTTTGCTTTCGGAGCGCAGGCACAGGATCTTCCAACTAACCCAGAACCAGGTAAATGTTATGTGAGATGTACAACTCCAGATATTTATGAAACTCAGAGTGTACAAAAGCAAAATACTCCAGCATACAAGGTGTTAAGAGTAGTTCCTGCTCAGTACGAAACAAAAACAGAGAGCGTATTAGTAAAAGAAGCTTCTAAACAACTTCGTATTATACCAGCTACTTACAAGACAGAAACTGTATCTTATGTAAAAAGCGCAACTGGATCATCATTAAGAGTAATTCCAGCAACTTTTGGATCAGATTCGGAAACTATCGAGACAAAGCCTGCTTATGCAGTATGGGAGCTTGGAGCTCCGGCACCTGATTGTGCTTCTTCTAACCCAGATGATTGTCGTTACTGGTGTTACAAAGGATATCCAGCTGAGTATTCTACTGTTACTTTCCAAACGCTTGCATCTGATGCACGTGTAGAGTCAACTCCTGGCGGTTCTGCTAATGGAACTTATACTGTACAGGTTGTTGATCAACCAGCTAGAGTAGAAGAAGTAGCAATTCCTGCTGAATACGGAACAATTACCAAGACTGTATTAATTAAAGAAGCGACAACTACAGAAGAAACTGTACCATCTACCTTTACAACATACACTAAAGAAGTTCTTAAGCAAAAAGGTGGTCTAACTACTTGGAGAGAAGTTGAGTGTGCTCTTGTTGAGTACCAAGCTCTTCCAATTAACTGGAATACTGGTTCTGCTACATTAACTCCTGCTGCTAAGAGTATCATTGACACTCGTTTAATGCCTTTATTAGCTGAAAATCCTGGAGTAAAATTAGAGATTGCTTCTCACACTGATTCAAGAGGTGGAGCTACTAATAACCAAGATTTATCTGAGCGTCGTGCGCAATCTGTTGCTAACTAC
>JALZVV010000250.1 GCA_023299935.1 Dokdonia sp. | reverse complement strand
GATTACGAATTCTTTGGATGGAATAAGCCTGTGTTTAACAAGATATCACCATCTAGAGCTTTAACCTTCTCTTGGATGCAACCTAAGAAGAAGTATGATTTAGATACTAATACCAATGGAGAGCACAGAGCTTTTGTAGTAACAGGTAATTACGAGCAAGTTTTTCCTCTGGATATTTTTCCTTTACAGATTTTAAAAGCCTGTATGGTACAAGATCTAGATGAAATGGAGGCCTTAGGGATGTATGAAGTCGCACCAGAAGATTTTGCTTTAACTGAATTTATGTGTGTGTCTAAGCAACCCCATCAAGAAATTATTAGAAAAGGTCTTGATGTAATGTATAAAGAAATTGGATAATTATTCATTTTGAAGAAATGAAAAAAACCTAGGGTATGGGATTGAAACAAAACTTACATAAAATAAAGATGAAGTATGAGGGCAAGAAAATGGCCCCTGCATTTAATGCAATTCATACGTTCTTATACAGTCCTAATGAGACCACGCATAGTGGTAGTCATATTCGAGCTGTAGATGATTTAAAGCGCACCATGAATACCGTGATTATAGCTTTAGTACCTTGTTTGATTTTTGGTATTTTTAATGCGGGATATCAACATTATGCGGCAGTAGACGCAGTAAATAATATAAGCAGAGAACTATCTATATGGGGTAATTTTATTACTTGGGAAAACTTTAGCCTTGGCGCTTGGAAAGTCATCCCCCTAGTAGTAGTCTCCTATGGCGTTGGACTTTTAGTAGAATTTATTTTTGCTGTTATTAAAGGACACGAAGTAGAAGAAGGATACTTAGTGACAGGAATGCTAGTGCCACTTATTGTACCTGTAGATATTCCTTTATGGATGTTAGCTGTAGCTGTGGTATTTGGCGTAGTCATCGGTAAAGAAGTGTTTGGAGGTACTGGAATGAATATTTTGAATCCTGCACTTACGATTAGAGCTTTCTTATTTTTTGCCTATCCTACTTGGATGTCTGGAGATAAGGTGTGGGTGGCCGAAGCTGTTGAAAGAGCGGGAACTAATGATGCAATTTCCGGAGAGACACTTCTAGGGTCATATGCTCAAAATCAAGATGTCATTACTTCTTTTAGTGATATGTTCTGGGGTTATATACCAGGATCTGTTGGAGAGACTTCTAAATTTTTAATAATCATTGGTGCTTTATTCTTAATCTTCACTAAAATAGGTAGCTGGAGAATAATGTTAAGTACTGTTTTAGGTGCCGTAGTTATGGGGCTTATGTTTAATGGAGTTGTAGATGCAGGATGGATTTCTGAAAGCAGTAAATTTTATGGCTTAATGAGTATCCCTTATTGGCAGCATTTAATAATAGGAAGTATTTTGTTCGGAGCTGTATATATGGCGACCGATCCGGTCACGGCCTCGCAAACCAATAAAGGAAAGTGGATTTATGGATTCCTTATCGGGTTTATCGCGATAATGATTAGAGTCTTTAATCCAGCCTATCCCGAAGGAGTGTTTCTAGCAATCCTGCTTATGAACGTATTTGCTCCTACTATTGATCACTATGTGGTGCAAGGAAATGTAAAGAAAAGATTAAAACGTCTAAAAGTAAAAACAGCTTAATTATGGCAAATACAGACGGAAACGGATATACAATAGGCTTCGCAACAGTTATGGTACTTGTTGTAGGAGGTATTCTTGCGGCACTTGCTACAGGACTTAAACCAGCTATTAAAGAAAACGAACGTTTTGAAAAGCAGCAGAATATTCTTTATGCAATGGGAATAAATGAAAATGGAGACGATACAGGTTCTGTAAATTCTATCCCAACAGATCGTGTAGAAGAAGAGTACAATAAATATATTAAAGAGACCTATATCATACAAGGAGGAAAAATCGCACAAAGTGATGAAGCCTTTAAAGTAGATATGAAGAAGGAAAGTAAGCTACCTAAATCTGAGCGTAAGATGCCTTTATATGTAGGAGAACGTGATGGAAAGAAATTTTTTGTCATTCCCATGTATGGTAAAGGGCTTTGGGATGCAATCTGGGGCTATGTTTCTTTAGATGATAAACTGGTAGTTCAAGGAGCGACCTTTGATCACAAAGGAGAAACTCCAGGACTAGGGGCAAACATTAAGGAGCGTTACTTTATGGATGATTTTATAGGAGAAACTATTATGAACAATGGCAAATTTGCTGGAATCACAGTAGCTAAAGGGAATAATGATCCTAAGAACATAACTAAAGATGATAACGAAGTGGACGCCTTGGCAGGTGCAACTATTACTGGAGACGGTGTGACTGCAATGATCAAGGGGACACTTAAATCATATATTCCTCATATACAAAACTTGAAATAAGCTATGGGATTACTATCAAAAAAAGACCAGAAGTTAATTTTAGACCCGTTAGCAGACGATAACCCAATTACAATTCAGGTATTGGGTATTTGCAGTGCACTTGCGATTACAGCGCAGCTTAAGGCGTCTATCGTAATGGCAATATCTGTAATTTTTGTACTAGGTATTGGTAACGTGGTAATATCGCTTATGCGTAATATTATCCCTTCTAAAATTAGAATTATTGTACAACTCATTGTTGTGGCAACGCTCGTGATTATTGTAGATCAAGTGCTTAAAGCATATGCTTATACTTTAAGTAAGGAGCTATCTGTTTTCGTGGGGTTAATTATTACTAACTGTATCATTATGGGACGTTTTGAAGCATTTGCTTTAGGTAATGGCCCCTGGCGTTCCTTCCTAGATGGAATTGGAAATGCTTTAGGATATGGTGTGATTTTAATTATTGTAGGATTCTTTAGGGAATTATTAGGATCAGGAACATTACTAGGTATTAAAGTATTAGGAGATCCAATTGAATTGACTGGATTATATAAATATGGTTATGAGAATAACGGCTTTATGTTATTGTCCCCTATGGCATTAATCGTAGTAGGATTAATTATTTGGGTGCAGCGTTCACGTAATAAAGCATTAATAGAAGAGAATTAGTAAATAGTGTTTAGTGTAAAGTGTGTTATTTATGCTTTCGCGAAAACACTAATGTTCATTTCACATTATGAAAGTTCAAGATTTATTAGCCTATCAAAAATCATTTGAAGTGGCTATGAGAATTTTTGAATTATCAAAAGAGTTTCCTAGAGAAGAAATATATTCCTTAACAGATCAAATTAGAAGATCATCTAGGAGTGTTACGGCTAATCTTGCTGAAGCGTATAGGAAAAGAAGATATCCTAAGCATTTTGTAAGTAAACTTACAGATTGTGATGCAGAAAATGGAGAAACACAAACTTGGCTGGAATATGCTTTTGCTTGTGAATATATAACGGAAAAAGAATTTAAAATATTAAATGAGAATTGTGAAGAGGTTGCGAAATTGTTGAACTATATGATTTTGAATCCACAAAAGTTTGGTTCAAAAGAGTACTAAAGACTTTTTACTTCACACTTAATACTTAATGAATATGTTAGAACACGTAGAATTATTTTTTAAATCGATATTTATAGATAACATGGTATTTGCCACGTTCTTAGGAATGTGTTCATACCTTGCAGTATCTAAAAAAGTGAGTACGGCAGTAGGTCTTGGAGCAGCTGTAATTTTTGTATTAGCTGTAACAGTCCCATTAAACTGGTTGTTGGATCAATATATCCTTCGTGATGGAGCTTTATCTTGGTTAGGGCCTGAGTATGCAGACTATGATTTGAGTTTCTTATCCTTCATTCTATTTATCGCAACCATTGCAACAATGGTGCAACTGGTAGAAATAGTGGTAGAGAAATTTTCTCCATCATTGTATAACTCACTAGGTATATTTTTACCGCTTATTGCGGTAAACTGTGCCATCTTAGGAGGTTCATTATTTATGCAGTCAAGAGATATTCAATCTTTAGGCTTGGCATTTAATTATGGTATCTCTTCTGGGATAGGATGGTTTTTAGCCATACTTGCCATTGCTGCAATACGTGAGAAAATACGGTACTCAAACGTGCCTGCTCCTTTAAGAGGTTTAGGAATTACCTTTATCATTACAGGTTTAATGGCGATTGGGTTTATGAGTTTTGGAGGAATGCTTACTGGAGGAGATGAAGAAGAGGAAGCAACACCAGTTGCTCAAATCGCTCCTACTGTAGAAGAAGAAATTAAAGTAGTCGCTGAGACAGTGATCGCTACTATAAACGAAAAAGAAGATTAATATGATATTAGCAGCTAGTATGTCGGGCGTTGTTATCGCCACTATTCTTGCCTTTTTAGTGCTTACACTACTATTGGTAGGCTTATTGTTATTTACAAAACAGAAACTATCTCCGTCAGGTCCAGTTAAGATTACGATTAATGGAGAGCGTGAAGTAGAAGTAGCTTCAGGAAGTACACTGCTTTCTACTTTGGGTAGTAATAAAATATTTTTACCATCTGCTTGTGGTGGAGGTGGTACTTGTATACAATGCGAGTGCCACGTATTAGAAGGTGGTGGAGAAGCTCTGCCTACAGAAACGCCGCACTTTAGTCGTAAAGAGCTCGCACATGGAATCCGCCTTGCATGTCAGGTAAAGGTAAAGCAGGATATGAATATCACGATACCAGAGGAGGTATTTGGGATTAAGAAATGGGATGCTACTGTGGTGCGTAACTATAACGTAGCATCTTTTATTAAAGAATTTGTTGTGGAGATTCCTGAGGATATGGGGTATAAAGCTGGAGGATATATCCAGATTGAAATCCCACAATGTGAGGTTAACTATCAAGATTTTGATATTACTGCTCACCCAGAAGAGCATGAGACGCCAGATAAGTTTAAGGCAGAGTGGGATAAATTTGGTTTATGGCCACTTACGATGAAAAATAACGAAACGGTAGAACGTGCTTATTCTATGGCTTCTTTCCCAGCAGAAGGAAGGGAGATTATGCTTAACGTACGTATTGCAACGCCACCATGGGATAGAGCAAAGAACCAATGGATGGATGTTAACCCTGGTGTAGCATCATCATATATATTTGCTCAGAAGCCTGGAGATAAGGTTGTGATTTCTGGACCTTACGGAGAGTTCTTTATCAATGAGTCTGAGGCAGAAATGCTTTACGTAGGTGGAGGAGCAGGAATGGCGCCTATGCGCTCGCACTTGTATCACTTATTCAAAACCTTAAAGACAGGCCGTACGGTTACCTATTGGTATGGAGGTCGTTCTAAGCGTGAGTTGTTCTACATTGAGCATTTCCGTGAGTTAGAAAGAGAATTCCCTAATTTTAAATTCTATATGGCCCTTTCTGAGCCTATGGAAGAAGATAACTGGAAAGTAAAAGATAGTACTGCTGGAGAAGGAGATGGTTTTGTTGGATTTATCCACCAAGTGGTAATAGACCAATACCTAAACAAACACGACGCACCAGAAGATATCGAATTGTATTTCTGTGGGCCACCACTTATGAATAACGCGGTTCAGAAAATGGG
Organism: Dokdonia sp.; assembly: GCA_023299935.1. Taxonomy (GTDB): domain Bacteria; phylum Bacteroidota; class Bacteroidia; order Flavobacteriales; family Flavobacteriaceae; genus Dokdonia. The sequence continues at coordinate 128 of JALZVV010000250.1, read as the reverse complement.
TGAAGATTTTGGAATCCCAGACGAGAACATCCGTTTTGATGACTTTGGAGGATAATTTTAGTCCCACATAGGTGGGAGCAGTATAAAAGCAAAAACCCGTTACTTAATTAGAAGTAACGGGCTTTTTT
>JALZVV010000249.1 GCA_023299935.1 Dokdonia sp. | reverse complement strand
CATATACTTGGATTTGTAGGTGATATACGGATCTTCCATATCTACCCAATAACCCATTTTTTCAGTAAGGTCATTCCATACATCTGTATAACGCATTACCGCTTTTTTACAAGCTTCGTTATACTCTTCTACCGTAATTTTTGTACCAATGTCTTCTTTAGTAATCCCTAGTTCTTTCTCAACACCTAGTTCTACTGGGAGTCCGTGAGTGTCCCAACCTGCTTTTCGTTTTACTTGAAAACCTTTCATGGTTTTATAGCGCGGAAAAATATCTTTGATTGCGCGAGCAAGAACGTGGTGCACTCCTGGGAGTCCGTTTGCAGATGGAGGTCCTTCAAAAAAGATGTAAGGAGTAGCGCCTTCACGCTCTGTTACACTTTTTTCAAACACCTTATTTTCTTTCCAGAAAGCAAGTACTTCATCTGCGAGTTGAGGGAGGTTTAATCCTTTATATTCAGTGAACTTAGCGCTCATTTATGGGTCTTTAGAATAAGGATGCGAATTTACGTGTTTTTTAGGCAAAAAAGAAGCGCTTCCCAATGGAAGCGCTTCTTACGCTTAACTGAAATTCAGTCTTATGTATTACAATAGAGTAAAGCCTCGCAATTTTACACGTGCTTTCCTACTTCAAAACCGTGTTTACCTAGGTATTGATTTCCAGAGTCTATGGCATCTCCTTCTAGAGTAGTTCCCATAGAATCGTTCCAACGGTTAAGATATCCAAAAAGAGAGATTACACCTAGCATTTCTACAATCTCACCTTCATCCCAATATTTGTAGAGTTCTTCTTTGATCTTTGCATCTACAGCGTTTGGAACTTGTGAAGCGGCCAGCGAAAAATCTAAAGCAGCACGCTCTCCATCAGAAAAAGCAGCGTGAGTGCGGTATTCCCAAATATTATCTAGTTGCTCTTGCTCTGCCCCATACCGCTCTGCAGCACGTATCGCATGCGCCTGGCAATAACGACATCCCGTAGCATTACTAGACACCCAAGCAATCATGCGTTTTAAGGCAGAAGTTACGCGACCTTGATTTGCCATTACAGCTTTATTTAAATTGATGAAGGCACGAGAGATATCTGGCCTGCGCTGCATAGTCAATACAGAGTTTGGGCAAAATCCTAGGGTTTCGTTAAAGAACAAGGCGAGTTCTTGCGTGGTTTCATCATGGTCGGCAGATAATGGTGTTACTAAAGGCATGAGATTTATAATTTTTTATGGTTGATTTATTTTTATGCTTCCAACTTGTCAGGACAAGTTTCGCGAAAGCAAGATAGACAATTCTAAAGCAATTTTGTACCTTCATTTTTTAAAGAAAAAGTTAAAATAATGACAACAAACGAAGTAATAGTTACCTATAAGAAAGGAATGCAGTTTGAAACCAATAGCCCTACGGGCTATACCAGCTTAATAGATACTTCTCCAGAAAATGGAGGAGCTAACCAAGGCCTGGGCCCCAAAGCAATGATGCTAAGTGCACTCGCAGGCTGTACAGGCTTAGATATCGTATTTGTACTCAATAAAATGAGGGCAACAGTGCCGCATTTTGAAATGAAGGTTAAAGGGGAACTCACAGAGGAGCACCCTAAAACCTATCATAAAGTATGGTTAGACTATCACTTTTATGGGAAAGACTTAGATGAAACAAAAATCAATAAGGCCATTAAACTCTCAGAAGACCAATACTGCGGAGTGATGGAAATGTTTAGACAATTTGCAAGCCTAGAGATAGGCGTTCATTTTCACGAAGAAGAGGGATGGGAATAGTAAACTATTGTGCAGTACTTTTTTTGATGTCGAGTCTGTGCCTAGCGCAAGACAGAGCAGAATTTACCAGAGATAAAGAGTTTTACCTCAAAGGGAATGCTGCCGTAATCGGGAATAGTATTTTGGGGAAGAGTGAATCAAAAGCCTTTGATAAATTGGATAAGGTTAATGATGAATTTAAAATGCGCTATATAGATATTGATAAAGACAGGAACACCTTTAGCAGTAGCAGTGCTTATTTTATCATACCAGAAAATGCAACTATAGTATATGCCAGTTTGCAATGGACAGCGACCTATAATGGAGAACGTAGTGGAGAGCGGGTTAAGAATAATGCGGTAGTATATCAAAAACTAGAAGAGAGACGATACAATCCCCAAACTATCAAAATAAAAATGACCCGAGGAGCCTATCAAGAGGTTACGGGTAGTTTAGTCTACGATGGAGAAAACGCTAAGAATAAAACAGTAAAATCTCGAGCTCCTTATGCCTATACGGCAGAGGTGACAGAACTTCTTAAAGGGTTTTATGAAGGAGATATTACAGTAGCAAATATTCCTGCCACACAGGGGAAGATGGATGGCGGTAGCTCTGCCGGATGGTTACTTTACATCGTATATGAAGATGACACTCAGCCCTATCAATATATTACCACCTACTATGGTTTAGAGTCTATAAAAAAGGAGGCTGTAAACATTGATTTTGGTAGTTTTAAGTCTTCAGAAAACGGAGAGCTCTCAACAAAATTTACTGTAGGGGCTTTGGAGGGAGATTCTAATTTAGATAAAGACCAGATTAGAATATATAACCCTAAGAGTGACTTGTTTTTGCCTTTTGGAAATCGCGCACGCCCAGCAAATAATTTTTTTAATAGCTCCATAAGCAATGACGATGAGGTGGTGCTCGCAAGAAAACCTATGAGCAAGAACACTTTGGGATTTGATATTGCGCAGCTTACAATAGACAATGAGCTTAATACCACTCTCGCTAATAGTTCTCAAGGAGTACAGATGCAGTTTAGTACACGAGGGGATCATTATTTTCTATTTTTTGTGGCGTTTCAAACCACAATTAGCGAAACCTTTTACAATGAAAAAATAGCAGACCCAACAGCGGCTATTGTTGAAGAAACTCCCGAAGCAGGAGTGCCAGTGCAACAGAAAGAGAAGCTCGAAGTAGCAGAAGTAGTAGAAGAGACAGTAGCTATTAAGACTGCCCTTGAGGCAACAATAGAACCAAAGCAACCAGAGATTGTTTACAATAATGCATTGGTTGAGATTATAAACAAAGATGCTGTAAGTGTTCCTGATTTGCGTAGCGGATTCTATATTATTTCTAATGTATTTTCTAGTAAAGAAAATGCCAAAAAATGGGAACGTACCTTAACTTCTAAAGGCTTGTTTTCTCATACCTTTTTAAGACCAGAGAATAACTTGTACTACGTCTCTTTAGGAAATAATTCAGATGCATTTATTATGTATGAGCTTTTAAAAAACATACGTCAAGATGAGGAACTTGCAGATTCATGGATTCTTAAAATAAATTTGTAAGATGCGCTGGACCCTAAGGCCTAAACAAGATATGGCAAAAGTACGAGAGCTTGCTCAGGTGCTTCAGGTGGACACCTCTATTGCCAGTCTCTTATTGCAGCGAGAAATTGACACTTACGATAAGGCAAAATCCTTTTTTAGGCCCTCTATAGACGAGCTGCACGATCCTTTTCTTATGAAGGATATGGATAAAGCCGTCACTCGTATTGAGAAAGCTATTGCTCAAGGCGAAAATATTCTAGTATTTGGAGATTATGATGTAGATGGTACAACGAGCGTTGCCTTAATGAGTTCCTATCTAAAAACATGTACACCTCAAGTAGCAACGTACATTCCAGATCGTTATGCAGAAGGTTATGGTGTATCTTATATGGGTATTGATTATGCTGCAGATAATGATATAAGTTTGATTATTGCTTTGGATTGCGGAGTAAAAGCAATAGATAAAGTCGCTTACGCCAAAGAGAAAGGAGTTGATTTTATTATCTGTGATCACCATAGGCCTGGAGAACACCTTCCAGCTGCTGTAGCGGTTTTAGACCCCAAGAGAGAAGATTGTGAGTATCCGTACAAGGAGTTATGTGGATGTGGAGTAGGATTTAAGTTAATTAGTGCAATAGCGCTTTCGCGAAAGCAAAACCTAGATGAATTACACACCTATCTAGATCTTGTAGCTACGGCTATTGGGGCAGATATTGTTCCTATTACTGGAGAGAACAGGGTGCTTGCCTATTATGGATTGCAAGTAATTAATCAAGCTCCTCGTTCTGGATTTGAAGCAATCATAAAGCAAGTAAAGAAAAGAACCCTAAGCATAACCGATGTGGTTTTTATTATTGCGCCACGAATCAATGCAGCGGGACGCATGAAGCACGGCAATCATGCCGTTACCCTTCTTACAGAAACAGATTTTGATAAGGCTTGCCAGTATGCAATTGAAATAGAACAATATAATTCTGATCGCAAGGAAGCCGATAAATCCATTACCCAAGAAGCCCTCGTTCAAATAGAAAATAAGGAAGAGCAAGATAGAAAAACGACAGTGGTTTATCAGGAAGATTGGCATAAGGGAGTAATCGGTATTGTAGCTTCTAGGCTTATAGAAACCTATTATAGACCTACACTCGTTTTTACTAGAAGCGGAGATAAGTTAGCTGCATCTGCAAGATCTGTAAAAGGTTTTGATGTATACAATGCCTTATCTGCCTGTGAAGAGTTTATCGAACAGTTTGGAGGTCATAAGTATGCTGCAGGACTAACCCTGAAGGAAGAAAATTATGAAGCCTTTAAAAATAAATTTGAAGAGGTCGTATCAGAAACTTGTGATCCGCATTTACTAATCCCAGAAATTGGGATAGAAACTGAGTTGAATTTAGATCAAATTACTCCTAAGTTTTATAGAATTATTAAACAGTTTGCACCCTTTGGGCCGGGTAATATGCGACCTAGTTTTATGACAAAAAACCTCGTAGACAATGGATATGGGAAAAAAGTAGGAGCAGATCAGACTCATCTTAAAATTAATGTAACTCAAAATGGTAGCGGTAATCCAATAGGAGGTATAGGCTTTAATCTTGGAGATAAACATGACTTAATAACAGAGCAAAAACCTTTTATGGCAGCTTATGCTATAGATGAAAATGAATGGAACAACATCGTGAGCTTACAACTCATGGTAAAGGATATAAAACAATAGTATTATGAAAGTAAAACACTTAATCGCAATCTATCTTTTTGCATTTACCTTAATGATTTTAGGAGCCTTGTTTAAAATTATGCATTGGCCTTATGGTCCTGAACTTTTAACTATATCTACGGCGATAAAAACAGTGGTTGCCATATTAGCAATTTATAAAGTACTGTCTACAGATAAGTTTAAGGAGTTTTTAAATATGTGATTACTTTAAAAAGTTCAGAATTATATTAACGATTTCCTCGGGCTTTTCTTCTTGGATAAAGTGCTTGGCATCCAGTAAATGTTCATCTGCTGCAATGAGTTTAAAATCTTTTTCGAGTTCTGCCTTTTGAGGAAGCCATTTTAAGAAATCATCATCTTTACCCCAGATTACTGTGGCGGGAATATTTAAATTTTGAATCATCGGCCTGTAATCTGGAAGTGTATTACAGGTTTGGGTAAAGAAATAATACATGGCCTTTGTTTTGCCTTCTTTTAATGGGGTTTTATAGCCAGAAATATCTTCTTTATTAAGATTGTTTTCTTTTAATCCAGCCTTAAATAGACCTTTAAGCATGATGTTTGTCGTTATACCATTGCGATAGCCCCACATTGCTGTTTTTGCCATAAAACCGGGCTTGAAACGAATGGGAGGAATAAATCCATCTTCTAGAATGATTGTATTTAGGATTACTAAGTTATCAACTCTATTGGCGTGACTTCCTAGTAAATCCCACGTCCAGAGCCCTCCTGCGTCGTGCATGACGTGGTTCCAAGATTCAATCTTGAGGTGATCCATTAATGCTAGTAACCTCGCTGCGTGCATGTGTTCTGAATAGATTTCGTAACCTTTTGGAGAATCACTACTACCAAAACCAAGCATATCTGGTGCTATAACTCGATAACCCGCGGCTACCAGTGGATCTATCATTTTACGATATAGCCAGCCTGAGGTAGGCACACCGTGCAAAAGTAGTATTACCGGGCCTTGACCTCTATCTATATAAGCAATCTTACCTTCTTGTGATTGAAATGATTTCTGGCTTTGGCGAAAGCTCTCATATGTAACTTGATCAAGTCTCATAGTAGTTGTTTGATAAGGTTTACAGGAAAATAATGTTAGTCCGCATAAAAATATAAGTAATGTACGCATACCTCTAAAGTTAGTTATTTTTTTGATTCAAAACGAGTAAGCTCAAACCTCTCCCCGTTATATACACCATAGGTGTAGTGTGTAATCCAGTCCCCTAGATTGTAGTAGGTCGAGCGCTCACCTACCTTAATTTGCATAGGTAAATGTCTATGACCAAATACAAAGAAGTCGTAATGGGACTGTTCTAATTTGCGTTTAGCATAAGCAGCAAGCCACTCGTTTTCTTCTCCCAAGAAAATATGATCGTCATTACCAGAAATGAGTTTGTTTTTTACAGAAAAGTATTGAGCTATTCTCATTCCTATGTCTGGGTGCCCCCATCTAAATATCCATTGAAAAAAACGTCCTCTAAACACTTTTTTCATACGCTTGTATCCCTTGTCTCCTGGTCCTAAACCATCACCGTGTCCTAAAAAGAATTTTTTGTCATTAATGGTAAATACTTCTGGATTATGATAGACGGAGATACCTAATTCTTCTTCAAAATAGCCATTCATCCATAAATCGTGATTGCCTACAAAAAAATAAATCTGTATACCGCTATCCTTTAATTCGGCTAATTTGCCGAGGGTTCTTACAAACCCTTTGGGAACCACAGTGCGATATTCAAACCAAAAATCAAAAAGATCTCCCATTAAGAAAATGGCATGCGCATCTTCTTTTATTTCATTAAGCCATCGCAAGAATTTTTTCTCTCTAGGCCGGCTTTCTTCCATCGTAGGCGCTCCCAAGTGATTGTCACTAGAGAAATATATTTTTTTGCCTTGAGGGAGTGTTATATTCATTTAATCTTGATCTGCTGCAAACCACTCTGCATAACTAGTTGTTGTTTCAGAAAGCCTGAGAGAATGAAGTTTTATATTTTCTGGCAATAATACTGATATTTTTGAAGCAAAGTCAATGACCATCATTTCAGTGGTAGGTTGGTAATCTACTAATAAAATATTATGCCCGTGATCCGCTAGCAGTTTGGCAAGTTCTACATGCGGGGTGTTTTTATTAAAAACGGTGGCGTGATCAAAATGATCTACAATTTCTTTATTCACTATTTTCTTAAGATCGCCAAAATCTATTACCATCCCAAACTTCACGTTTGAGCTATCTGTTATGGGTTCTCCAATAACGGTGACATCTAGTTTATAACTATGACCGTGTACATTTTTACATTTTCCATCATATCCATAAAGGGCGTGAGCGGTTTCAAAAGTAAATTGCTTGGTAATTCGAATGTTTGACATATATATGCTTTCGCGCCTGCCTGCCGTGAGGCAGGAAAGCGATTATCTTTTTCTATTTCTCATTTTATTGTATAAAAATACGATAATAAGCACAAGTGCTAGGATCACAAACAATCCATTACCGCTTAACATTTTCATAAAGTCCATAATTGAAATTTATTAATATCCTGATACTTTTCTTACTCTTCCTAATGTTTGGTTAGCCACCTTGCTTGCTTTTTGAGCTCCAATGGCAAGTGCCTTATCTATTTCTTCCAGATTTGCCATATAATGAGAATAACGCTCTCGTTGCGGGCCATAAGAATCTCTTATTAATTCAAACAAAGCCTGTTTTGCGTGACCATATCCAAAATCTGTGCGTTTATAGTTTTCACCTAACGCTGCAATTTGCTTAGGAGAAGCTAAAATCTTATAGAGATTAAAGACATTACAATCTTCTGTTTTCATAGGTTCTTCTATAGGCGTACTATCGGTTTGTATGCCCATAATCTGCTTACGAAGTTTCTTATCTGTCTGGAAAATATCAATAATGTTGCCTTTGGATTTAGACATTTTAGCACCATCAGTGCCAGGTACATACATAGTATCTTTATTGTGACTGGCTTCTGGAAGTACAAAAACTTCCTTGCCTGTTGCTGCTTGGAAACGGCTAGCGACATCTCTAGTCATCTCTATGTGTTGTGCCTGGTCTTTTCCTACGGGCACGATCTCTGCATCATACAATAAGATATCTGCTGCCATAAGCATAGGATAAGCAAACAAACCTGCATTTACATCTTCTAGGCGATCTGCTTTATCTTTAAAACTATGTGCAAGAGTTAATCTTTGAAAAGGAAAAAAGCAGCTTAAATACCAAGATAATTCTGTCACCTGCGGGATGTCACTCTGCCTATAAAACACTGTTTTTTCTATATCTAGTCCAAAGGCTAGCCAAGTTGCTGCTGTGCTATAGGTGTTTTGACGCAGTTGAGTACCATCTTTTATTTGAGTAAGAGAGTGCATATCTGCAATAAAAAGAAAGGATTCATTGCCGGGGGCATTGGCCATTTCAATTGCAGGAATTATTGCTCCCAGTAAGTTTCCTAAGTGCGGAGTTCCTGTGCTCTGGACTCCGGTTAATATTCTAGGCATAAGATTGTATCTAAAAAGACAAAGTTACTTTTTTCTAACCATAGGCTAATAGGATTTACTTATTTTTGGTGATATGCGTTTTATATCTAAAATAGGAATTGCATTATGGCGTATTTGGTTTTACTTCCTGATACTTGTCATTATACTTATACTATTGCCTTTTTTGTTAATTAGTATTCTTAAAGAAACTTGGTATCCTATGTTTTTTAGGCTTGCTCGTATATGGGCGCGTGGCATCATGTTTTGTATGGGATTGTATCCTAGGGTACAACGAGAAGAGGGTTTTGTAAAAGGACAAAGTTATATGCTGGTATCTAATCACTCCTCTATGATGGATATTATGCTTATGCTGCATGTCTCAAGAAACCCATTTGTTTTTGTCGGGAAAGCTTCGCTTGCTAAGATTCCATTATTTGGGTTTTTCTATAAGCGCACCTGTATTCTTGTAGATAGAGGTAATGCTAGAAGTCGCAAAGAGGTTTTTGATCAAGCACAACGCAGACTAAGTCAAGGTTTAGGTATTTGTATCTTTCCAGAAGGGGGTGTTCCAGAAGATGTAAGCATTGTGTTAGACACCTTTAAGGACGGGGCTTTTAGGCTTGCCATAGACCATCAGATTCCTGTTGCTCCTATAACCTTTTATGATACTAAAAAACGATTCCCGTACTTGTTTTTTAAAGGAGGACCTGGTAAAATGCGAGTAAAAGTTCATCATTTTATTCCTACAAAGGGAATGACACAAGAGCATAAAAAAGAATTGCGAGTGAGGACTAGAGGAGTAATTCTTAAAGAATTAGAAAGGGATTTGGTGTAGGTGCGCTTTCGCGAAAGCAATCATTTATTATTATAAGTAAATATTTCTACGACGCCATTTTTACCTAATGAGCCATAAAATTCAGGATTGAGAGATTTTTGATAATCGGCAATAAAATCAATATCGCTAATTTCTAATTTACTTAGTTCATCTAAAATATCTCGTTCATTGAGATACTTATGATCCACAATAATTAATGGGCAATATTCACAGGATGTGCCTGCTATTCTCACCTCCTTACTACGTTTTCGATATATTTCTTTAATGCTTTCTAATTTATCAATTGTATAGCTAGGTTGTTGTTTTGTATTTGTTGTTTGAATCAATGGAATTAAATCACAATCTCCGTGATGCCAAGTAGTTTCTTTAGAGGTATTAAAAAAATCAATCAATCTAAAATTTATTTGATCTATATGAGCTAACACAGAATCAATATTCTTTTGATTAAAAGGAACGCCATCTACTGCATACAAATTGCATAGTTTTAGGTTTTCTAAATTATATCCAAAACGCCATTCGGCCATTTTTACAATTTCTGTACTTGTGTAGAATGATTTAATTTCCATTTTTTCTTTTGTAGTAGAACAAGAAATTAAAGTTAGTAGAGTAAATAGAAAAGGGATTGTGATCTGGCGCATAAGCATTTTATTCTCTAACAAATCTATGTACAATAACTCATTCAGGAAAAGCATAAGTTAGCCAACTAGTATTATGAGTGAGTAAAGGGTAATATACTTAACCTCGCGGCACTACAAATGAAAGGCTCCGTAACCAGCGGAGCCTTTCTGTCATCATTGCAAAGTGTGCAATAACTAACCTAACCAACTAAAAAACTAACCTAACGGTAAGTATTGTCTAGAAGCGATAACTCACTCCTGTATATAGTCCAATGAAATACGGCTTAAAATCTCCCACACTCTCATCAAAAGCGTTGAGTTGATATTTAAGTGACGGCTCTACATTGAGCTTTAAATTATCTGTCATTTTGTAGTCAAGACCTAATCCAATATTTGTGGTAAAACTTAAATCGTTTACTCCAGTGGCAGACCCAAGATTGCTTTGTAACCCATCTGCCGAATTAAGGATGACTTCATTGTTATTTAAAAATAGGGTGCTTAATCCTCCTACAACCTGCACTCCAACGCGCTTGTCTGAAACAATATACACCGCTTCTACAGGAATTTCTACAAAGCCTATACGTTGTTGTAAGGAACCATTAATTGCTCTTTGGGTATTTCCGTTTTCGGGAAATAATTGATCTTGTACTGCATTCTGAGCAGCGCTTCCTGCATCGGCAATATTTAAAGCTCTAGCATTCTCATTAAAGTTAATACCGGATAAACTACGGGCATCTGCTGCGGCATTAAATTCTATGCCTCCCGTATTATAACTTAAATCTACATTGCTTACACCGGTTCTTACTTTTAACTTGGGGCTCACCGCATAACTTACTTGTACACCATAACTAAAGTTTACATCTCCAGTCTTTGTATTATCACTAAAAGAAGGGTCAATACCGCTTCCTCCAAAATCTCCATAGAACACTGGAGCCGCAATAGCACCTACACCCCAACGATTTAAGCTAGGAGTTTCTTCTGCCAGGGCGATGGCTTCAGTTTCATTTTTGTCCTCTTCTATGCGCTTGGCTTCCTCAATAAGAGATTTCTTCTCTGCCTTATAATCAAGTGCAGTTTTCTTAGGGTCTTGACTGGACTGGGTAACTTCAGAACCAGTTTCATTTATTTCATTCTGAAGAACTTCTTGACGTTGTTTTTCATCTAGAAGTATTGTTTTATTGGACTGTTCTTGGACACCTACAATGGCGTCATTGCTTTCGTTTTTTATTGTGGTATTAGGACGTGTAGCAGTAGTAGTTTGGGTTACTGTGTTAGGCGGAGTTGTTATTTGATTCTGAGAAAGATTACTTTGAGTAAATCGCTGTCCAGATCTAGCAGAGTTATTTTTGCTTGTTGCATTATTAGTATCAGTTGCATTCGGATTCCCAATTGAAACAAATTCTGATACATCATTATTTTGAGACACCGCTTCTATTAGCTGTGTTTCCTGAACTTGCTCATTTTGATTAATAGTATTTACAATATTACTATCAAGGGAGGGCGCGGCACTATTGTTAAACAGAACAGTACCTAGAGTGAAGAGTAATGTGAGTACGGCAGCGACCCCTCCTAATTTCCACCATAAAGGAATAGCCTTCCGATCATTCTTTTCTTCTCTGGACGCAACAATATTCTTCCAAACAGCGTCACTAGGATGGCTCTCGAAATCCTTAAACTTCTCTTGAAATAATCTGTCTAAATTTTTATCTTCTTTCATCTGGTTTGAGACTGACTTAAGGGGTTATTTTGTGAAACCTCTATTTTATCTTTTAATATTTGTCTAGCACGAGCTAAGTTGGACTTAGAAGTACCTTCAGAAATTGCTAATAAATTAGAAATTTCTTTATGGGAATAACCATCTAGTACATAAAGATTAAAAACTAATCTGTATCTATCTGGCAATCCTTGAATAATCCCTAATAAATAGTCTAGGCTTATACTTTCTTCTTCAACCTCAACTGTTACTTCGGGTATGTTTTCTTCATTTACTATATTGAACACGCCTGGTTTTCTATACCGTTGCAATGCAATGTTTATAGATATTCTTTTTAACCAACCTTCAAATGAGCCTTTATTCTTATACTGTTCAATCTTATTAAAAATCACAATAAACGCATCTTGCAGGATGTCCTCTGCATCTGCATAACTAGAAGCATATTTCAGACAAACTGAAAAAAGAGGAGTCGAATACCTTTTGTACAACTCTTCCTGTGCTTTAGCATGCTTTTTTTTGCACTCATTTATGAGTTGGTCTAGACTCAAATTATATGTATTGGTTAGTGTTTATTCTAAAATTGGGACATTAAAGGTCAAAAAATTAGGGTTGCCATCTACATCATTGCCATTAAAAAATCGCAACGTTATTTCACCGGGCTCTATTGGATTAAAAACAAGTGGCGCAATACGAATATCGTTTTCAAGGTCTATGCAGTTATTCTCAATCTCAACAACTTTGTTTACAACTGTAATTTCCCTTTCATTTCCATTTCGCACTACATTAAATCCGTCAAAACCGTGACAGCTAGTAGGTCTGATATAGGCTACTTGTAAGGTGTCACTTTGGTTAACAGTAAAAAATACTGGCACTTCAAGCACGCTGTCTACCGCAACGAAATCAAAAAAGAAATTAGGTGCGTCATCTGTACTACAACCTAAAATAGCTACCAGAGCACCTAATAAGATTACAATTTTTTTCATTTTTCTTCAGGAGATTATACCTTTAAGATGCAAAAAACATCCAAAGGTTGCGTAATAGCATAAAAAAACCCGATTTCTCGGGTTTTATTCTATTGTGCAGCTAACTTTATGGCTTCGTGTATCTTAGCTTCTAGTTCATCCATAAGATCTGGATTATCTAAAAGCAGTGCTTTAACTGCGTCTCGGCCTTGACCAAGCTTAGTGTCTTGATAGGAGAACCAAGAACCAGCTTTCTTAACAATCTCATAATTAACGCCTATGTCAATAATCTCTCCTACTTTAGAAATTCCTTGGCCGTACATAATATCAAACTCTGCGGTTCTAAACGGCGGAGCAACCTTGTTTTTAACCACTTTAACACGTGTCTTGTTTCCTTGTACTGCGGCGTTACTATCTTTAATTTGAGTAGAACGTCTAATATCTAAGCGCACAGAAGCATAAAATTTTAAGGCATTCCCTCCTGTAGTAGTTTCTGGGTTCCCAAACATTACACCAATCTTTTCGCGCAATTGATTAATAAAAATCACGGTACAGTTAGTCTTACTTATTGAACCTGTAAGTTTACGTAGCGCTTGAGACATTAATCTTGCATGAAGTCCCATTTTAGAATCTCCCATTTCACCTTCGATCTCACTTTTAGGAGTAAGTGCGGCTACTGAATCTATGACAATAATATCAATAGCGCCAGAGCGAATAAGATTATCTGTAATTTCTAAGGCTTGCTCGCCATTATCAGGCTGCGAGATGATGAGGTTTTCTATATCTACATTAAGTTTTTCTGCATAAAATCTATCAAACGCGTGTTCTGCATCTATAAAAGCAGCAATCCCTCCTTGTTTTTGCGCTTCGGCAATGGCGTGCAATGTTAGTGTGGTTTTACCAGAAGATTCTGGGCCATAAATTTCAATCACTCGACCCCTTGGATATCCTCCCACTCCTAAGGCTACATCTAATCCTAAAGAACCCGTTGGGATGGCATCTACTTCTTCTATAGCAGAATCGCCCATCTTCATGACGGTTCCTTTTCCATAGGTTTTATCTAATTTATCTAGGGTAAGTTGGAGTGCCTTTAATTTGGCATCTTTTTCACTGCTCATAAGCTTTTTTTTGAATGTAAAAATGGAGTAGTAAAAATACGTTTTCTTTTAAAGTGAGGCAAGGCACGCTTTCGCGAAAGCATAATACTTTTCAACAACACCAGACGCAACCTTTTGCAAAAGTGAATGTCTACTTAGTGAGAAGTAAAATTTAAAATGAGTTGTAAATCTTTAAAAACGTACGGAATCCAACCTTCAGGAAGGCGTCTTATGATGCTGGCGCACAAACGAAAGTTGGAGGGAGGATAACACCGTTATCTTCAACACTTATACAATCAATAAGTTTTAACACTGAATTAGCCGTTCTAAAAAATGCCCGCAGGGAAGATCCTCCGGGCATTTTTTATGGAGAATATTAAGGAAAGTGTACCTTTGTCTTTTATTATCTTTTAAACTTAAAAAAGTATAGCATGCAACTGTACAATAGACTAAGCGCAAAAGAGAGAGCAGCCCTTATAGAACAGGCAGGTCAAGAACGCCTTACGCTTTCTTTTTATCAGTATGCCCACATTGGGAATCCGCAACTTTTTAGAGATCACCTTTTTCTTGCTTGGCATCCTATAGAAGCTCTAGGAAGAGTTTATGTTGCTAATGAGGGAATCAATGCTCAAATGAGTCTTCCAGCACACAGGTTTGAAGAATTCAAGACTTTTTTAGATGGGATTAATTTTCTAGAAAATGTACGCCTTAATATTGCTAGAGAGCAGGACAATAAGTCTTTTCTAAAACTTAAAATAAAAGTGAGACCTAAGATTGTGGCAGATGGACTAGATGACGCCACTTTTGATGTAACAAACAAGGGAGTTCACGTGGATGCTGAAATCTTTAATGAACTTATTGAGCACGAGGATACCGTGCTTGTAGATATGCGCAATCATTATGAAAGTGAGATCGGTCATTTTAAAAATGCAGTAACTCCGGATGTAGACACTTTTAGAGATTCACTGGATATTATTGAAGAAGATTTAAAAGATCATAAAGAAGATAAAAAGCTCGTTATGTATTGTACGGGTGGGATTCGTTGTGAGAAGGCAAGTGCATACTTTAAACACAAAGGATTTAAGCAGGTTTATCAACTGGAAGGCGGTATAATAGAGTATGCGAGACAGGTAGAAGATCAAAAACTTGAAAATAAATTTAGAGGCAAGAATTTTGTGTTTGACCACCGTCGTGGTGAGCGTATCTCAAATGAAATAATATCTAATTGTCACCAGTGTGGAAAGGCCTGTGACACTCATGTAAATTGCGCTAATGAAGCTTGCCATTTACTCTTTATACAATGTGAAGAATGTGCTAGTGCTATGGAGAATTGTTGTTCTGTTGAGTGCTCAGAAATTGCAGCATTGCCTTTTGAAGAGCAAAAGGCATTGAGAAGCGGCAAAGGCAATAGTAACAAGATCTTTAAAAAGGGAAGGTCTGAAAAACTAAAATTTCAAAAGAAATAAGATACAGAAATGCTATCTTTAACCAAGTTAGATTTTTTTAACCTGAAAAAGTATTGGGCGTGATAAAAAGCGACTCAATTTTTAATATATAGATGTAATATGGCGTGTGGTAATTGTGGTACTGGAGCAGACGGGCAACCTAAAGGTTGTAAAAATAATGGAACCTGCGGTACAGATGGATGTAACAAACTTACAGTCTTTGACTGGCTCTCTAATATGTCTTTGCCAGAAGGACAAGAAGCTTTTAATTATGTAGAAGTGCGTTTTAAAAATGGTCGTAAGGATTATTATAAAAATACAGATGCACTTACATTAAGTATTGGAGATATTGTAGCTACGCAATCGCAATCGGGACATGATATTGGTATGGTTACCCTGTCAGGAGAACTTGTGCGAGTGCAGATGAAGCGCAAGAAAGTAAAACAGGATACAGAAGAAACCCTTAAGATATATCGCAAGGCATCACAAAAAGACATAGACATCTGGACAAAAGCTCGAGAGAAGGAAGAGCCTATGAAAGTAAAGGCACGTCAGATTGCGATTAGACTTGCGTTGCAGATGAAAATTTCTGATATAGAATTTCAAGGTGACGGTTCTAAGGCCACCTTTTATTATACTGCAGAAGACCGTGTAGATTTTAGACAACTCATTAAGGAGTTTGCTCAAGAATTTAGAACACGCATTGAGATGAAGCAAATAGGGCTCAGGCAAGAAGCCTCTAGACTTGGAGGTATTGGGTCTTGTGGTCGCGAACTATGCTGCTCTACTTGGCTTACAGATTTTAGATCGGTAACTACCGGTGCGGCTAGATATCAGCAACTCTCTTTAAATCCACAAAAACTAGCGGGGCAGTGCGGAAAATTAAAGTGCTGTCTCAATTTTGAGTTGGATGCCTATATGGATGCACTTAAAGAATTTCCCAAGACAGAACAGAAACTGTATACTGAGAAAGGCACAGCTGTATGCCAGAAAATAGATATTTTCCAAGGGCATTTATGGTATGCTTATGAAGGCGAATGGATGAACTGGCATAAACTAACGACTAGTCATGCTAATGAAATTATTACTGCAAATAAAGAAAAAAAACCAGTAGCCAGTCTAGAAGAATTTGCCTCTGAACTGGTAGAAGATATTAAAGTAGATTTTGGTAACGTTGTAGGTCAAGATAGTTTGACACGTTTTGACAAGCCCAAGCAAAAGGACAATAAAAGACGTAACAACCGCAACCGTAATAAGAAAAAATCAAACGCTAATACTAACCAGAAATCGCAGGGACAGTCTAAAGGAGGACGATCTAATAACCGAAATAGAAACCGTAATAAACCTAAACCAAGTGGCAATTCGTAAGATAGGTACACTTATTGTTTTAGTAGCGTGCTTTATATCCTGCGATCAGGACAGCATGTTTGATCAATATAAAAGCATTTCTGGTGGCTGGAAAATAAATGAGCCTATCAAATTTGTAATTGAGCAACCTGATACTATTCAGGATTATGACCTTTTTATTACTTTGAGAAACACAAATGACTATCAATACAATAATTTATTTTTGATAACCACTTTGGATTTTCCACACGGTAAAAAATTTGTAGACACGCTAGAATATGCAATGGCAGAACCAGACGGAAGTTGGCTTGGGCGGGGCTTTAATGACATTAAAGAAAGTAAATTGTGGTATCGGGAAGGAGTGCGCTTTCGCGAAAGCGGAAACTACACCCTGAGCATTTCTCATGCTGTTCGTAAAAACGGAAACATCCAAGGAGACCAAAAACTCGTAGGTATAACAGAAGTAGGACTGCGCGTAGAGCAATCACAAAAATAAAATCAATGGCAAAAGCTGTAACAACAAAAAAGAAAAAGGAAACTTCTCAAGGTTTTGGGAAGTATATAAAATGGTTTTGGGTGCTCTTTATTGGAGGGCTTGGTGCTTTTGTTTTGCTGTTTTTGATGGCTAGCTGGAATGTCTTTGGGGAATTACCCACTTTTGAAGAATTAGAAAATCCTGAAAGCAATCTCGCTACCAAGATAATTAGTGTAGATGGACAGCAATTAGGCACTTATTTTAATGAGAATAGAACCCCTATTAAGTATGAAGATTTACCGCAGAACCTTGTAGATGCCTTAGTAGCTACAGAGGACGAGCGTTATCACGACCACTCCGGCATCGATTTTAAAGGGACAGCACGAGCCGTTGCTTATTTAGGGCAAAAAGGAGGAGCAAGTACAGTGACGCAACAACTTTCTAAACTTACATTTACTGGTCCAGCGGCGAGAGGTTGGAAACGTTATTTTCAAAAAGTTAAGGAATATGTGATTGCCACACGATTGGAGCGTCAGTATACAAAAGAAGAGATTATAGCGATGTATCTCAATAAACAAGGCTTTCTTTTTAATGCGATTGGTATTAGCTCTGCCGCACGTATTTATTTTAATAAAAATGTAAGCGATTTAGAGGTGCAAGAGAGTGCTGTAATTGTCGCAATGCTTAAAAACCCGAGACAGTTTAATCCACACCGAAAGATTTCTCGAGAAAAATCAAAATTACGCCGTAATCAGGTCTTTAAGCAGATGGAAAAAAACGGCATGCTTAGCACTGCCGAGAAAGATTCGTTGCAAGCCTTACCTATGGTGGTACGTTTTACGCCAGAAGGTCATGCAGATGGACTGGCAACCTACTTTAGAGAAAATCTTAAAAAATTCATGAAAGATTGGATTAAAAAGAATCCAAAAGGAGAAGACAGTGAGGGCAATCTAGAATACTACAATATCTATAGAGATGGTCTAACGATAACCACTACCATTGATTCTAGAATGCAAAAAGCGGCCGAAGATGCTATGTTACAGCATATGCCGAGACTACAAGCGGAGTTTGATAAGCAAAATGTAAAAAACAAGACAGCCCCTTTTAGAGATATTGAGGAAGCAGATGTTGATAGGATTTTTAACAATGCCATAAAAAGTTCTGCCCGCTGGCGTAAGATGAAAGCCAAAGGGAAAAGCGAGACAGAGATTAGAGCCTCTTTTGATGTTGCTACAGATATGAGCATTTTCTCTTGGGAAGGAACGATAGATACCACAATGACCCCTAGGGATTCTATACGTTATTATAAAAAATTCTTGCGCACCGGTATGATGTCTATGGTGCCTCAAACGGGTGAAGTACGTGCTTGGGTAGGTGGCATTAATATGAATCATTTTCAATATGACCATGTACAAACAGGTAAAAGGCAAGTAGGATCTACCTTTAAGCCTTTTTTATATGCTACGGCTGTAGATCAGTTACGTCTCTCACCCTGTGATACCTTGCCTAATACCATTTACAGTATTGCGGCTGGGAAACACGGTAATACCAAGGAGTGGAGTCCAGAAAACTCTAATGCTGAGTATGGAGGTATGATTACCATGAAAGATGCTCTTGCAAAATCTGTAAATACGGTTTCTGCACGTTTGATGGATAAGGTAGGACCAAGGCCTGTTATAGAATTAGTGCGTAAACTAGGGGTAAAAGGAGATATTCCTCCGGTACCTTCTATTGCATTAGGAACCCCAGACTTAAGTCTATATGAGATGGTATCTGCTTATGGAGCTTTTGCTAATAAAGGTGTCTATGTAGAACCACAAATTGTAAGTACGATTGCAGATAAAAACGGAACCATTTTATATCAACACGAGCCCAAAATGGCAGATGTTCTAAGTGCAGAAAGTGCCTATGTGACCCTGCAACTTATGGAAGGAGTAACGCGTTCAGGCTCTGGACTCCGT
>JALZVV010000248.1 GCA_023299935.1 Dokdonia sp. | reverse complement strand
AAGCCATTCTTAATCACGAGGATACTGCGGTTCTTGGAGCCGTGGCGTTAAAAGTGAATGCAATGATGAGCCATAGACCATTGTTTGTATAGGTATTTTCCATCGTTAGGAATACTACTCAGGTTCAAAAACTTTCTCTGTATAATGTTCTAGGTCAGAAAGGAAAGGATTTTAGATTATCTGAATCAGGCAGTTATCCAATATCTGATTTACAAGGTGGAGTATACATTTTAGAGATAAGCGATGTTTTTGGAGTTAAAAAATCGACTCGTTTATTAAAAAAGTGACGTTACAGATTGGAATAGATGATTAATTAATGTAATAGTGGAGTATTATGTAATCTATTGACTCTTTTTTGGTTTATTTTTTTATCTCAAAGTAAATATTTTTGTAGATCTATTCGCAAAGATTATAAAATCTACATAGTAGATCGTTTATGTCTTTTTTAGATAATTGATCAATATTTTCAATTTGTTTAAGTGTATTGTTTTTCAAAATTAGATACGCTTCTTTGTCTAGCATTTGAAAAAAATTGAAAGTAGTTTCATCATAGTTGGGATACGCCTTTTTTGATATACCCCAAGAATAATCCGTCCCATTTTTTAAAATAATATTATCAGTAAATAATGTAATAGATTCATCATTTGTTTTCATCTTGAAGATAGTATTATTGCTAAGGTTCTTTAGAAAGAAAAAGGTGCTTTCTCTGTCCTTATTTTTTTTCCACTCAAAAGTGATATTTCTTCCATAAATTTTTATGTCGTTATTTGGATAAATTAAATCTGTGGGTAAACTCTCTCTAAAGACATTCCCGTTATTATTACGGACACTTTTCTTTTTATTAAACTCTCTCCATACATAATCTAAATATTGTTTGGAAAAATTTGATTCACTTACGGGCTCAAATTTTTGAGCAATTTCATTTGTTGTAATTGTCGTATTTTCTTTTAATTCAAAAAGCAAACCTTTATCAGTTATTAATGTTAGAAAATCATCGTTTTTGAGGACTAACAATGATTGGTTCGATAAACTTTCCCCTTTTAATAGAGGGGAAGTAATATTATTTTCTGTTATTAAAGGATTACCTTTTATATTAAAGACAATAAAGTTTTGTGCGTGTATGTAAGGGAACGTAAAAAATCCAATGCTTAAGAATAAAAATAACTTTTCCATTTGTATTTGATATTAAGTTTATGGCAAATAATTTTGTATACACCTATAAATTCTACACTTATGATAACAATAGCTATTATTTTTTCTGGTTGTAGTAGAATTCTATTTTTATAGAGGAACAGTGTAAACCAGAGAAAAAGAATTGTCAGTAATAGATGAGTTAGTTTTTTGCTTAGCATGAAGCTTGCAGGATGTTTTATGCTCAAAACGATAAGTAGTATAAGGATAACATAACTAAGAATACCCGTAACAAGCATGGTTTGAAGATTGCTAAATTCATATAAAAAATTTTGGTCAATCAACATTTGTATAATGTTTGCATGCAGGACAACGCCATACATATCTGGTGTACTTTTACCTGTAGAGATGGGATTAAGCGGTGTGAAAAAAGCATCTTCAATATCAAAAGGGTGTTTATGAGGAGTTCCTAAATAACCAACTAAAACTATTTTATCTTTTATAAAAGAAACATCAGGAGTATTAATAAATTCATCATAACTGTAATTAATAAAATTGTTTAAACTACCGGAATAATTAATTTGTATCGGGTCTTGTATTTTTTTTTCAAAAAAAGAAAGATTTTTATCGAGATACTTTAATGCGATTAATGTTGGAAATGATACGTGTTGTTCATTATTGATTTTTTTTAGACCTTCAAATGTTCGAATAACACCAGAATCATTATTGAAATTAATGTTAGAGTAGCCTAAGAAAGCATTATTAGTTTTAAATTGAATGTCATTTTCTAGAAGTTCATTAGAGATGAAAGCTTTTGTTGTAACTACATTGTTTTTTAATAACTGTATGCTAAGTAAGGAATCTGCATAACTATCTTTTTTTTCTCTAAACATGACATCTACCCCTACAACCTTAGGTTTTTCCTGATTTATCTTTCTTATGAGTTGTGCTATTTGGAAACGATTTTTTTGTTCTATATTAACAAGTACTATGTTCTCGCTATATCTCGGCGAGTACATTTTTTCTGAATAATACAAGTCTAAAAAACTAAAATCTTTGAAGGAAGACGTGAAAGGATTAAAAATTGATAGATTAAGAATAATGTAGCTTATGCTCGCAATAAATAAAAAGGCAAGTAATAGACAGTAAAAAGCATCTCTAAGTAAGAATTTCATTCTTAATTTATTCTTTAGGGTGTATTTTTGATATTGTTGATAGGGCAGAAGCTAGTATTCCTGCAGGAAATGTGATAATACCTAATCCAATTATTAATATTAAAAAAGTAAATACTTTACCACCTAAGGTAATTGGATACACGTCACCATATCCCACTGTGGTTAATGTTGCTACTGCCCACCATAAACTTTCGAAAATGGAAGAAAATTTTTCGGGCTGCGCATCATGTTCAAAAAAGTATATTCCTACAGAGGCCAAATAAATGAGAATAAACGTAAGCAATAGGAATAACAATAATTCTTCTTTTGCTTCATAAATAACTTTCCTAAATCTGCTCAAAGCACTGTGATATCTCATAAGCTTCAAAATTCTGAATAATCTAAATAACCTAAAAATACGAAGCGAACGTAAGTCTACTCCAATTGACACATAAAACGGGACTATAGCCAGTAAGTCTATAAGGCCATAAAAACTAAAAATGTATTTGAGTTTATCTTTCTCTGCGGTTATTCGTAGTATATATTCAAAAGTAAATATGATAATACAAAAAGCTTCAAATACATTCAATGTTTTCTTTTGATCTGGCGATAAATCTGGAAGAGTTTCGATGCTGAAACTTACGATAGATGCAATTATGAGTAATTGAATAACTTTCGAAAAAGAACGCCCTTCTTTGGTTTCTAAATTTGTTATTTTTTTCGTAAAGTTTTGAATTATCACTTTCTCGTAATTTTGATCTTGATTAAATTTATTTAGGAAAATAAATATTTACTTAAATAGGTTAAAAGCAATGTAAAAGGATAAGTCAAATTAGAATGAGCAGTAATCACCATTTACCTAAACGTGTAAGATAGTTAACAGCATCTGTATCTCCTTTTTTTGCAGCTAAAGTCCACCAGTGTATTGCTTCCTTCTTATTTTTACCCACCCCTTTTCCTTTAAACAGCATCCAAGCAATCTTTGATTGCGCAGTTCTATTCCCATTTTTGGCCGATACAATAAATAGATCATATGCTCTATCATAATATTCAGATTCGAAATAGGAAATAGCTTGTGCTAAACTCTTTGCTTCCTCTTCTTCTTTTGTAATGGTATTATTAATGGGGTTTGATTTGTTAATATTCTTAGCCTTTATTTTTCTCAACTCTTCTAAAGCTTTTGTAGATTTTATTCTAAATTCTTCGTTTTGTTGAGATTTAGTCAGCCAGAATTCTGCTAAACTTTCGTTGAGTTCAAAAGTACCGTGGAAATAGCTTAGACCTAATACATATTGTGCTTGCTCGTAGCCTTCCTGAGCTGAAGCGATTAGCAAAGATCGAGCTTGTTCAACACTTTTTGTAGTACCGTTACCATTAAGATACAACGTGGCTAAGAAGTATTTAGCCTTTATATTTTTGGCTAGATTTTCACTTGTTAAAATATTGTAAGCTTCTTTATAATCTTGATTTTCAATAAATTTATTTGCTTTAAAAACTAATTCTTCAGCGCTTAACCGTACTCTGTCAGAAGCATCCCCTTTTAAGATTAATTCGACCTCACTGTCTGCTATAAGAATGGAAATTTCATCTTTTAATTGATTGTCTGATGATTGCCCCAAAAATTGGTTCCCGTATTTCATAGCATTTTTATAGGCACCATTTTTAAAATAAGCTTTAGAGAGCTCATATACGACACTTAAATTATTAAAAACAATACGTGTTTTTATATTGTCTTTTGCTATATCGTTAGTGAATTCTTTTATTCGTTGTTGGTTATTCAAATTTTTGATACTTAGGTAACTCTCCATTCCTTCTCGAGTCTTTTCTTGATCATTGAGATTTCTATAAATACTAGTTTCGTAATACCGTATATCCTCAGTATAACCTTTATAGTAATTTTCTCTTGCCGTTTTTAATAAGTTTAATGATTTTATATATAAATCTTCTGTAACCAAAGTTTGGTTGGATGCGAATATTAATTGATGTACTCTTTCCAGTATTCTTTGTCCGGATCGTTGGGCATCTTCATCAAGAACTTTGATGTCTAAAGTTTTATTATCTCTTGCTCTGGAGTTAAAACCAGCTAGTAATTGTTCAGTACGTTCATTTCTTCCGGGATGAGATGAAGAACTGTTCTCTGCAAATACACTAGCCGCTTTCTCGACATCTGCAAAAGTGGCGCCTAAATCAGCCATTCTAGCCCCAGCAAAAAAATCAGCTTCTAGTTCTCGCTCATGCGTGCTAACTCCATTATTAAGGCTATGACCATTTAAATGATGGCCTATCTCATGAGCCATTACCATTTTTCCAAACCAATCACTTTTATTATTACTAACATCTTTTAGCCATTGTGGATCATAGACGATAATACGTTTATCCTCGCCATTAATTTTAATCATTTTAGCAAGAGCATTAGAAATATTAGGACAGGCTCGGAGATCAAATGATTTTTTAAGCCCAGCTGCGTTTATGATATCTGTTACTAAACGGTCTACTTCTTCAGGTGTTCCTCTAAAGCCTAATGCAGATTGACATATTTCATCTAATTGTTCTTGATCTTGGGCTTTTACAACATCCTGAAATCCTTGCGAAAAACTTGTTTGCACAATGCATAAACTAACTAAGAGTGTAACTACAATTCTCATGGCGAATGGGTAATTAGTGTTAATATTTTTTCTTTTTGTAAGTTGTTGATCTTCTTATAATCTTGGCCAGCAAGGTTAAAAAAGCTTACAGTATTATTTTTTGGGTCAAGAAAGATAGAAAGATCACATTCTGAAGCACATAATGTAAGTTGCTTAGTTGGTGTAAAATCTTCTAATTTTTGATTTTCTATTTTGGTATAATTTGTAGGGTTCTGTATTAAATTCATTAAAGAATCTAATCTAGCCGCTTTGATAGCTTTAATAAAAACTAGCTTACGTGCAAATTCTAATGGTGAGTCATTTACTTTAATATATTCAATCGAATATATTTTTAAGAGATTTGTTTGATCCATGTGATTCCAATTTCTATTGCTAAAAATTGCAGAAATATCTTCATCTGAATAAGATTGTTTCTTGTTTATAGTTGAGGACTTTCCGCTTACAACGTCTTGACTTTCAAAAAGGATTGTTTGCGCACTATTGCACGATACTAGAGAAACACTTACTAGAAAAAATAAAATACGCAAGTGCATATTATCTTCTTTTAATGTCCAAAACCATCATCGCTATTTTATTATCCTTTTTTTCATATTGAGCAGAAAATTTCATTCGATTAGGTTCTAATACAAGGTTCTCTTTATCAATAAGTTTGTCTCCAAAGGTGACATATAATTTGTCTAATAAATCACCATCTAATGCTTTGATTTTTTTAGCATATCCTTCTATATCTATCTCTTCATTAGAAAATAATACTACGGTATAGTCAGACGCTACATCACTATTTAACCTAAAAAAATAATCCTCACCTGGAACGATAAGTTCTGCCTTGGGTACATCAAAATAGGAACTGACTATTTCTGGATTATCAGGATTTGGAAAAAGAACACCAGAATCGCCGTTTGAGTCGGCATACATAACATACATATATGATGGTTGATTTACCTTAGCATAAATTTGATATTTAGTATCCTTAGGATAGGATGATGTAGTCTTATAGTCTCCTAAGCTTTTTTCATTAAGATCAGATTCTTTGACAACATCTTGAAAACCCAATACTTTTTTCTTAAATGGAGTTTTTGCGTTAATAACATCCATATCAGCACCACCTCGTAGCTTTAATGTAAGTTCTCCTGCTAATTCTTGAGTGACTATAGATGGTGCTTGTGGTTTTGGAATCATTTCATAGGCATACTTCGCATACTTCGCAAAATCATCATAAGTTACCCAGATGTAACCATCATTACCCCATTGTGATCCCCAAGAATTTACAATCTCAAAGGCACCTCCATAACGATCATTATCAAAACCCACCACACACATAGCATGATAACCTACAATTTCTTCATTATCTGGTAGGTATACACTTTTTGCTACCTTAAATGATTTTTCTACAGCAAAACCTATAATGACTGGATTTTGATTAAATAGTGATCTTTTTACATTCTCTACTTTCTCAAGGCTAGTCTCATGTTCCCTTATTAGACGTCTATACTCTTGTATTCTATTATTTTGGGCAAGATCGTCAATCTCTTCAGGAATGTAATCTGTACAGAGTTCAGCTTCAAATTCATTGTAAAACGGTGCACCATCAGTCTTTAAGGATTCTAAAACCTTGTTTACTTGGGTACCGCTTTTGCAATTAATTCTATTCTCTTCTGTCGTAGATTTGAAATAGGTATAAATGGGATGAAATGCAATGCTGTTAATTTCTGCTTTATCTGTGACACCTTTTCTATTAGCCTCTGCAATTGTTCTGCCATAATAACTGCTGGCCCATCCAGTACAAGTACCATACTGACTTTGTGTTTTTACAGTAGGTGTATATTGTTTAAGGGATACGGCACTTACATCTGCCAATTCATCATAAAAAGCGATTTGTTTTGACTTGATAGGTACCGCTTTGTATGCATCATCATCGATTTCTAAACCCATTGCAAACTCTTGAGAGTTACTAATGAATGATGTTCCGATAAAAAATATGAATATTATTGATTTTAGTTTGAGCATATCTTTTCGGTTTTATTGGAATTGAACTAGACCATCACCATCAATAAATAAACGCCCTTCACCAGCTTCAATGAATTCATTATTAGTATCATTTGATTTTTGAGTAACCACAAAAATATATTGAAAATTATTAATTCCATCATCTGTTATTGATCCGCTTATTGCAATACCATTAATGAAATTCACTACATTTCCTTGGTCTCCTTGAGATTGGCTCTGAGTTCGTAAAAACATTGTAAAGTTGTTGCCCGAGCCTGAAATAAGAGAGGCAAATGATTGTGAAGGGCTTCCGGATGAAACTTCTAAATAATTCAAGGTATTTTCAAATGTATCTTGATTTGATATAGTAAAATTTAGGTCAGAAAAAATTTCGCCTATCGGGAACCCTTCATCTGGAATGTTAGAACCGAAAAGAGTAAAAGGACTTATGAGGTATGATCCATTTAATAAAGGAGGATTAGACCCTTCAAATACATTTAAATCAAGTTCTAAAAATGCATCAAATAAATTGGGATCAATATCGAAAAATTCTTCAATCTG
This sequence comes from Dokdonia sp., assembly GCA_023299935.1. Lineage (GTDB taxonomy): Bacteria > Bacteroidota > Bacteroidia > Flavobacteriales > Flavobacteriaceae > Dokdonia. The sequence continues at coordinate 1,588 of JALZVV010000248.1, read as the reverse complement.
AGATCTATCTCCAGTAAAGCCAACTTCTCCAGCTATTTCAGGAAAAGAGATTTCTGACTCTTCACAGGAGCTTAGTAGGACTATAAACAGCAGGGCGGTAAAAATATAATTGAGTTTCATAATGTTTTCTTTTGTAATAATTAGTTTTTGAATAAATTGAATCTAAGAGAAAGGTTAGCTTGCGCTAGGAATTTGAATTGGACTTTTGCTTCTTCTGCTGTGTCTTCTACTCCTAAAAATTTTGCTTCATTCAGAATCAAAGGGATTGATTGAACATCTGCACCTAATATGATTGTATTGGAAATGAGCCAGGTAAAACGGGCTCCACCACCAACATATAATGAACTTCCAATGGTCGTATCATCAAAACTGAAATTAAGGGATCCTACCCCAATAAGAGGAGAAATTTCAATAGGGAGGTCAATATCAAAAATGAGGTCATATTTAAAAGCAACGAATATATCCTCTGCGGTCAAAGAACCTCCATCAATTATGGCATAGTATCCTAGCAGGCCTAATCCCTTTCCTGATTTATGAAAATCAAAATTTGCAGAAATCCCATAACCCTGAAACTCAAAGTCGAAAGCGTTTTCATCTAGACCTTGTGCATTAAAGACAGTTGCGACTCCATCTTGAAATATAGTAAATCTCTCAAAATTTAGTGGAATAGGCATATAAAGCAACCCTAAGGATACTTCCCTAAAATTTCTAGTTTTTAGGTAACTAAGGTCTTCAGTTAAGTTTTTATTAATTGAGAAAATTTCTTCATTAATGGTGCCAGGACTTGATAATATAAAATCTGGATTTTGTGCTTGTGATGACGCTACTAAAAGAAGCGTTATCAGTGTCAAGTAAAATTGTTTCATTATAAATGTTTTAACGGTTAATGGAATAATTAATGCCCCTAATATTGGACCTAGACAAAGAAACTTACTGTACGGCAATACTGAAATACCCACTACAGGGTATTTTTTTGGTAATAAGCGGATAGGACATGTTTCTGCGCAATACGTTGTAATTGTCCAGTTCCTTTTAGTTTAAGACGCTTGATGATGTTTTTTCTATGTGTTGTTACAGTATTTAGGCTAATATGGAGTTCTTCAGCTATTTGTTTAGAATGTAAACCTTTCCCTATAAGAATAAATATGTGATATTGTCTCTTTGTAAGACTATTGACTTTTACGAAGATATTTTTTGAAGGAGCTTCAAGACTGTGTTTGGTTTTCTGGGTACTTCTGATCTTTTTGGAAGCTTCTGCAACCAATTTTAATATATTGGAAACTTCTTGAGGGGTTAGGTTTTCTTCGCTAGATAGTTTCTTATCTAATAAACTCTTAATTTGTATTATCGTACTCACGAGGTAAACTTACCTAGCTATCAAGTTATACACAATACCCTTTAAAGGGTATTTCAAGCAAATGGGAGTATAGGCATTCTCGATAGTTTTGTTAAAAACTAAAAATTTATGCTAATTGCGCTTTTAGTATTTTTTAAAAATCATATTTTTTTTCTACTGCATACTTAAGAAGTTCACCCTTACCAGCGAGTCCAAGCTTGCGCATCATATTTTTACGATGCTTTTCGACGG
>JALZVV010000247.1 GCA_023299935.1 Dokdonia sp. | reverse complement strand
CGGAGTAGGAATCATACAAGCCTCTTTCTTGCCGTACCATTGATATCTATTTCTAGCGACAAAGTCATATACCCAATTCCTTATGAACGGGGGTATGATAATAAATAAAGTAAACAATGGCCATAATCCCGAGAGGGACTGTGCGATTTTGAGAGCAGCTGTACTTTTTGAGTAAGGGGTATTGTTTTTAATAAGAATGATAGAATCCACTTGAGAAGTGTCTATATGGTATTTTTTAACCAATGCTTCACCACTTGCAGATTGCAATGGGGCAAATAAAAATCGGTTATTAGGATCACGCAGGATGACAAAGTTAATCGCGCTGTTACAGAGGTTGCAAACACCGTCAAAAAGGATAATATGCTTGTCTTCTGGAATCATTTTTTCTTAGCTTCTACAAGCTCTAGTTGATCTATGGATACATTAGTTGTAAACATCCCGTAATTTACGATAGCTTTTCCTTTTTTTAACTCGTCTATACTGCCTACGGCCTTACCATCGTACATTCTCACACGGTCGCCAATTTTTAATATAGGTTTAGGCTTTGCAGGCGTTGCTTCTTCTTTTTTCTTAGCGGCTTTCTTTTTCTTACGAATCACGGCTACTTTCTGCTGAGCTTCTTGTTTGACTTTATTCTGTTCAGTTTTTTTGGCTTTGTTTTGCTTTGCTGTAAGTTTCTGACGTTTGCTATTTTCTACCTGAACGATTTTAAAGAGCTCTGCCATAAGCTCTCGCTTTTTCTTTGTATTATAAAATTTTTCGCTAGCACTATCTAGTTTTTGACCTAAATAAATGAGTCTTTGGTTGCTGTCATATAATTCCTGATAGCTCTCTAACTTGGCCTGTACTTTTGCATTTACTTCCTGTAGTTTCTTATCTCTATCTACGGCTTTCTGTTCTTTGTCTTTTAGATTAGAATTGGTTTTAGCCAGTTTAGAGCGTTCTTTCTGGAGATTAGCAATACTCTTGTCAAATCTAATTTTACCACGCTCTACCTTTTTCTTAGAACGATTAATAAGCGAGTAGGGGATTCCATTTTTTTGTGCTACCTCAAAAGTAAATGAACTTCCTGCTTCTCCAAGGTGTAATTTAAAAAGGGGTTCTAAAGTGCGTGCATCAAAAAGCATATTTGCATTTACAATCTCTTTAGTCTCATTAGCCATCATCTTGAGATTGGTATAATGCGTAGTAATTATACCAAAACTTTCACGCTCATGAAATACCTCTAGAAAAGTTTCGGCTAGGGCTCCACCTAGTTCTGGGTCAGATCCTGTGCCAAACTCATCAATTAGAAACAATGTGCGCTGATCACATTTTTTTAGAAAGTAATTCATATTCTTGAGACGGTAGCTATACGTACTCAAGTGGTTTTCTATACTTTGATTATCACCTATATCTGATAATATCTTATCAAATAAGCACATTCTAGAATATTCATGTACAGGAATCAAAAGCCCACACTGCAGCATCACCTGCAATAGACCTACAGTCTTTAAGGTAATACTTTTCCCTCCGGCATTGGGACCAGAAATAACAATGATGCGTTCATTCTGATTGAGATGGATATCTTGAGGATAAGTTTTTTCTTTCTTGGCATTATTACTCAAAAGAAGCAAGGGGTGGTAAGCATCTTTTAATGTGATTTCTCTATCTGTTGTGATGGTTGGTAATACAGCATTCAAAGAATCTGCATATTTTGCTTTTGCCGCTATGAGATCTATAGTACTTAATAACTCTTGATATTCTGAAAATAAGGGAATGAAAGGGCGCAAATGCTCAGTAAGTTGTTTTAACAAACGTTTTACCTCTTCATCTTCTTCATAATACAGATTATTAAGTTCGCGTTGCGCCTGGAGTGTAGCTTCTGGTTGGATGTAAACTATACTTCCTGTCTTGGAGCTGCCCATAATGGAACCTTTGACCTTACGTCTATGCATAGCTGTAACCGCTAGTACACGCACATTATCTACCACAGATTCTCTAATCTCATCTAGATAGCCATAACCGCTATATTGCCCTAAAGCCGAAGAAAAACTAGAGTTTATCCTTCCTTTTACTTGATTAATAGAACGCCGGGTAGCACTGAGCAGGGGAGAGGCATCATCTCTCAACTCACCATAACGGTCAAAAACACGATCTACAGCTGTAACAACATCTTTAGTAAATTCTGTATCTGCAACAGTTTTATGCAATACGGGATAGCGCTCTTGATATTTCTGGAAGAATTTTAAATGAACATTGACCGTTTCAGAAATACTAGAAAGTTTTTTAAAACTTCCTTTTTCTAGCACACTATCTTCAATTCCCAGAAATTTAATTTCTCTGTCTATACTATCATAATTATGATTAGGAATAACGGTTTCGTGCAGCTTAGAAGAAACATACTCGTTTGTTTGATGCAAGCCAAAAATAACAGCTTCTTCAGACGAATAGGGTAGAACACCTATTGCTTTTTCTTTTCCTAATTGGGTATGACAACGTTCTGCGAGTTGTTCACAAACCGTATTGAATTCAAGATCCTGAAGTGTTTTTTTATGAATGTTAATCATAGGGATTCGCTTTCGCGAAATAGTATTGTTACCAATAACTCGTATTTCTTTTTTTAATAGCTTTGAGTGACAAAAATAGCGAATAAATGAACGTGAATTTAGCAGATAGCTGGAAGAAAGAACTAGAGGAAGAGTTTCACAAAGACTACTTTAAAAGTCTTAGGGCTTTTGTACAATCTGAGTATGCAGAGTATAGGTGTTACCCTCCTGTGCATGAGATTTATGCGGCATTTGAGCATTGCGGTTTTCAAGACGTTAAAGTGGTGATTTTAGGACAGGATCCCTATCACGGACAAGGGCAGGCAAATGGTTTATGTTTTTCGGTAGCAGATGGTGTTACAAATCCACCGTCTTTAATCAATATTTTTAAAGAAATCGCCACCGATTTAAATCAAGAGATTCCTGTTTCGGGTAATCTGGAACATTGGGCTTCACAAGGGGTATTGTTATTAAATGCTACGCTTACGGTCAGAGCACAAGAAGCAGGTTCACACCAGAAACAGGGTTGGGAGCAATTTACAGATGCTGTGATAGAAACGCTTTCGCGAAAGCGGGAAAACATCATTTTCCTTTTATGGGGCGGTTATGCTAAGAAAAAAGGAAAGAAGATAAACGCTTCAAAGCATCACATACTCACTTCTGGTCATCCTTCACCTTTAAGTGCAAATAGAGGGTACTGGTTTGGAAATAGACATTTTAGTAGGACTAACGAAATATTAATGAAAAGAGGTGAAAAGACAATTGATTGGTAAGTAAAAACAAAAAAATGACGCCGAAAATTTGAATTAAGCCTCAGCGCCATTTTGTGTTATATCATAAATATAAGCAGTTATTCTTCTGCTTCTTCAGGCTTTACACCCTCATTGCAACTAAACTTTAATAATAGAAAATTAACAACCACGAGAATTCCTATAATAATAAAGATTGCAGTCATATGGTTATTGTTAGTTAATTGCACCTAGTAGATGCACAAAGTAATGATAGGTTGCGTCATTTCTTAAAAATTTTATAAAATTTTGTAGAACTTTTTTATAACCTCTTTATTATCAATCATTTTTAAATCAAATAAACGATCTTGAACTTGGCTGATTTCTTCTTCAGAAATTTGTTCTTGAGACCAAGTGGTCATAGAAAGCCATTTTTGGATATCCTCTAATTGTTGTTTATAACGATTAGCAAGTGTTCTATCGATAGAAGGGATTCTTTTAAAATCTTCTGTAACGGTATTAATTACTTCAAGAACCGTTTTAAGTGCAGCAGCTTGTTTCGCAATTACTTCATCGTGAGCGGCTACAACAAAACAACTCCAAGGAGTAGGGAAGTCACCAAGTCTTCTAAAAACACCTGAATCTACAATAGGTTTAGTCGTAAAATGTTCCCACATAAAATAATCTGCATTTCCATTAGTAAGAGCTTCTACTGCATTTTCTAGGGTGTTCACTACCTCAAATTTTAAATTGGCTGTATCCCACCCTCGTTGTTTTGCCTGTACATAAGCCATAACATGAGAGCCCGATCCGTACCTGCTTATTGCCGCTCGAGCTTGCTTTAATTCATCAATTCCTTGGAATTTACTAGCTGCAGCCACATGAACGCCCCATTGCAATGGTGAAGAGACAAAAAGCTGTACAATCTTAGATGGATTTCCGTTAGCAATATCTTTAATTACGCCCCCAGTAAGTATTACAGCAGCATCTATTTCTCTAGCTCGCAGGGCTTTATTCATTGCGCCTGTGCCTTCAGGGAATTCTACCCATTCTACCTGAACACCTTCCTTTAGAAACATTCCTTCTTCTAGGGCAAGATGCCAAGGCAAATTAAAATGTTCTGGAACACCTCCTATCCTAAGCTTTGGTAATTGTTTAGCCATACGTAATAAAAATACTAATTTTTTATAGTGATAATGCGATTAAGTGCAAATTCTATTAAAGAACTTACAGTTTTTTGAGGTTTAGTACTAAAGGTTTTTAGAGCCCTATTAGCCAGTATTGCATTTAATGATATTGCACGATGTCCTAACAAAGCAGCAAGACCATAAATACCAGCAGTTTCCATCTCTAGGTTTGTTATTTTGTTTTCGTTAAAACGAAATGATTCTAATCTCTCATTCATTCTACTATCAGAAGTTTGCAAACGTAACTTTCTTCCTTGAGGAGCGTAGAAACCTATATTAGTCGCTGTACAGCCTTTTATCACATTATCTGCATCAAAATGCGTAGCTAGAACTTCATTGCATTTTACTACATAGGGAATACTTTTCTCTTTTGCCCATTGCGTATGTAATACAAAGGCCTTAGTAAATGGAATATTCTGGATATGCTTACTATCATAAAAATGAAGTAATGCATCTAATCCTATGGCGGTTTCACTTAATAAAAAGGAATCTATAGGGATGCCCTTTTGAATAGCACCACTGGTTCCAATGCGAATAATATTCAAAGTAGTATGCTTTTCTTTTATCGTTCGATTTTTCAAATCGATATTGACCAAAGCGTCTAACTCATTCAATACAATATCAATATTATCTGTACCGATTCCTGTAGAAATTACGGTGATTCTTTTTCCTTTATAGGAACCCGTCACCGTTTTAAATTCTCTTTTATGAACGGTACATTCTATACTATCAAAATAAGAGGACACTAGCGTTACTCTATCTGGGTCGCCTACAGTGATAATCGTGCTAGCCAACTGTTCTGGTAGAAGACTTAAGTGATAAACACTTCCATCTTCATTGAGAATAAGTTCTGACGGTGGGATTTGTGGAGTAGTCATAAATAGTGGTAAAGCCCTGTGCTGAGTAAGTTATTAGCCTCCTACGCGTTTGGTTTTAAATCCTTTGTCTTTAAGAAAATCCATAATCTTCGCGCGATAGTCTCCTTGAATAATAATCTGTTCATTTTTAAAACTACCACCTACGCCCAGCATTTGCTTAATTTCTTTGGACAGTGTTTTAAAATCCTGAGTGGCTCCCGTATACCCTTCTATAATCGTGATGGGCTTTCCTTTGCGTTTTTCATATTTACAAATAAGAGGACCATCTTGAACCCAAAGCGTGTCTTCGATATCTAGAATTTCTTTATTTTCTTCCGTTACTTCGTGTTCGGGAAATAAATTTTTAAGCTGATCTTTTAAGTCCATATTATTCTTTTATAAGTCCTATTTCTACTAGGCGCTGGTGTAAGAAGTCTCCAGCAGTAATATCATCAAAAGCCTTAGGATGCTTTTCATTTACACACGCATCAAGGCAGTTGAGTTTCATATCACTTCGAGGATGCATAAAGAAAGGGATAGAAAACCTAGCTGTTCCCCATTGTTCTTTAGGTGGATTTACCACACGGTGTATAGTAGACCGCAATTTATTATTGGTATGTCTTTCTAACATATCGCCTACATTAACCACAAGTTCATCTTCGTTAGGGATGGCATCTATCCATTCTCCATCTTTACGTAACACCTGCAAACCGCCTGCAGAAGCTCCCATTAATAATGTAATCAAATTGATATCACCGTGAGCACCGGCTCTAACAGCCCCTTTGGGCTCCTCGTTAATAGGTGGGTAATGAATAGGGCGTAGGATACTATTCCCATTACTTGCCCAATGGTCAAAATAATGCTCATCTAACCCGATATACAAAGCTAAAGCACGTAATACATACATACCTGTTTTTTCAAGCATTTTATAGGCTAACATCCCCGTTTCATTAAATTTTGCTAACTCCGTGACTTGAACATTTTCAGGATATTTTTCAATAAGATTTGCATCTTCATCTGCTTCTTGTCCAAAATGCCAGAATTCCTTTAAATCGCCTTCTTTCTTACCTTTAGCGTGCTCTTTTCCAAAGGAAATATAACCGCGTTGCCCTCCTAATCCTGGAATTTCATATTTAGCCTTCGTCTCTATAGGTAAAGCAAAAAAATGTTTGATTTCTCTATAAAGACCACTTACTAATGCATCATCCAAGAAATGATTCTTAAGCGATACAAATCCTATGTCTTCGTATGCACTGCCAATTTCGTTGACGAATTTTTGTTTACGCTTTGGTTCGTCGCTTAGGAAGTCGGCAAGATTAACACTAGGTATATTGTTCATAGGCATTGTTTTTTCATTCTCTAACAAAGATATTGATTCTCATTAATTAGTGATATTTCTTGTGAAATAAAAAATAGATAAATCTTCCCTAAATTCTGTTTAGGATTAATTGTCATTTGCCTACATTTGAGTAGGCGAACATTTATCTATGGCTACTAAAATCAAAACTCCGTTTACGTTTAAAAGACAACAATTAAAAGATGCAACATTGCTTTCTCTTTATAAAGCAATGCTTAGACCCAGGCTAATCGAAGAGAAAATGCTCATATTACTGCGTCAAGGAAAGATATCCAAATGGTTTGCTGGAATTGGTCAAGAAGCAATTTCTGTGGGAGTCACAGCTTGTATGCAGGATAAAGAGTACATCTTACCTATGCATAGAAATCTAGGTGTTTTTACCACCAGAGAAGTTCCGTTATATAGACTTTTTGCACAGTGGCAAGGGAAGGCTAGTGGCTTTACAAAAGGTCGTGATCGAAGCTTTCATTTTGGAACACAAGAATACAATATTGTTGGAATGATTTCGCATCTAGGACCGCAATTAGGGGTGGCAGATGGAATAGCCTTAGCACATAAGCTACGTAATGAAAAGGCAGTTACTGCAGTATTTACTGGAGAAGGAGGAACCAGTGAAGGAGATTTTCACGAAGCATTGAATGTAGCTTCTGTATGGCAATTACCTGTTCTGTTTTGTATTGAAAATAACGGCTACGGATTATCAACTCCTACTTCAGAACAATATAATTGTGAGCACCTAGCAGACAGGGCTAAAGGCTACGGGATGGAAAGTCATATTATAGATGGTAATAACATTCTGGAAGTATATACTCAGATACAGGAGATCACTAAGGATATTAGGAAAAAGCCGAGACCCGTTTTAGTGGAGTTTAAAACCTTTAGAATGCGTGGTCACGAGGAGGCGAGTGGTACCAAGTATGTTCCTAAAGAATTAATGGAAGAATGGGCGCTAAAAGATCCTATTACAAACTATAAAGAATATTTACTAAAAGAAGGAGTACTTAGCGAGCTAACTATAGAGGCTATGGAAGCTGAGATCAAGGATGAAATAAATACTCATCTTGATATGGCGTATAATGAAGAAGCTATTATCCCTAATCTAGAAGAAGAAACAACAGATATCTATGCGCCTTTTGAATATGAAGAGGTTACTTCTAATACCCAAACTGAAGAATTGCGACTAATTGACGCTATTTCTCAGAGCTTAGAACAGGCGATGAAGCAAGATGACAATATTGTGATTATGGGACAAGACATCGCCGAATATGGTGGTGTTTTTAAAATCACTGATGGTTTTGTAGAGAAATTTGGAAAAGACAGAGTTAGAAACACACCTATTTGCGAAAGCGCTATAGTAGAAGCAGCAATGGGACTAGCGATAAATGGTAAAAAAGCCATTATGGAAATGCAGTTTGCTGACTTTGCCACTTCTGGTTTCAACCCAATAGTAAATTATCTCGCTAAATCCCATTATAGATGGTCACAAGCTGCAGATGTGGTGGTTCGTATGCCTTGCGGAGCTGGAGTAGCGGCAGGTCCTTTTCATTCCCAAACTAATGAAGCCTGGTTTACACATACTCCAGGTTTAAAAGTAGTATACCCGGCATTTCCAGCAGATGCAAAAGGATTATTAGCAACGGCTATAGAAGATCCCAATCCAGTACTGTTTTTTGAGCACAAAGCCTTGTATAGGAGTATACGTCAAGAAGTTCCTACAGATTACTATACCTTACCTTTAGGTAAAGCAAGTCTTTTAAATAAAGGAGATTCTATAACGATAATCACCTATGGCGCAGGGGTACACTGGATGTTAGATATCCTAAAAGAGCAACCTGGCTTAGATTGTGACTTGCTGGATTTACGCACATTATCACCTTTGGATACACAGGCTATTATAGACTCTGTTAAGAAAACAGGAAAAGCACTATTATTAACCGAAGATTCAAATTTCGGTTCGATTATGTCTGATATTTCGGCATTGATAATGGAGGAATGTTTTGAATTCTTGGATGCACCTGTACGTAGAGTAACTAGTTTAGACACTCCAATTCCTTTTGCAGCGCAATTGGAAGAGCAATACCTTTCGCGAAAGCGTTTAAAATCAACACTTCAAGAGTTATTAGATTATTAACCCAACTTCTTACATAGGCCTGTGCATAAATATGATGTTATAATTATAGGAGGAGGCTTGGCCGGCTTGACGAGTGCGATTCACTTAGCAAAGCAAAATATGAGTGTCGTGCTTATAGAAAAAAATAGCTATCCTAAACATAAAGTTTGTGGTGAGTATGTGTCTAATGAAGTATTGGCTTATTTGCAATCACTAGATATAGATATCTGGAAAGCAGGGGCAAAAAAGATTGATTCTTTTGTGTTTTCAAGTAATAGAGGAAAGGCGATTAAGGTTGAGCTTCCTCTAGGAGGTTTTGGGATTAGTCGTTATGCGTTGGATAAATTGATGTTTGACACTGCTCAAACCACGGGAGTCAAGGTTATTCAAGACACGGTCTTGAGTGCTGAATTAGAAGGCAATTCATTTCAAGTCAATACCCGTTTAGGGAATTCATATCAATCGCAGTATGTATTAGGAGCTTATGGAAAACGAAGCAGTTTAGATAGTTCGCTTTCGCGAAAATTTATTAAAAACAAATCCCCTTGGATAGGCGTGAAAACCCATTATAAAGCCAATTTCCCTGAAAATCTTGTTGCCTTGCATAATTTTAAAGGGGGCTATTGCGGTTTGTCCCAAGTAGAAACGGGTCACGTTAATGCCTGTTATCTTACTCACGCTGATGTTTTTAAAGAGTATACCGATTTAGAGGCTTTTCAGCATATTATTTTAGAAAAGAATACTGCTCTACGCACTTTTTTTAATAATGCTGAAATGGTTTTTGATAAACCCCTAGCGATAAGTCAAGTTTCTTTTGAGCCCAAATTCCCTGTAGAGCAACATATTTTGATGATAGGCGACAGCGCAGGACTCATTCATCCTTTGTGCGGTAATGGCATGGCAATGGCTATACACAGTGCAAAAATAGCTTCTGATTTGTTAGTAATGGCAAAACATAAAAAACAATCTAGGCAAGATGTAGAAAAAGAATATAGTAGACTCTGGTACAAAACATTTCGCAAACGGCTCCTTGCCGGTAGAGTTATCCAAAGAATATTATTGAACGATGCCTTAACCAATATAGGAGTATCAGCCATTGGTAAATCTCCCTTTCTTCTCAAAAAAATAATCCAATCTACTCACGGAGATAATATATGAGAGACTTGACACATAGATGTACAGATAGTGAGCTTATGGACGACCCTCTATTGCCTGAAGAAAAACTCAATGCTACGCTGGATGATATATCTATGATTAATAAGAGGCTGGGAGGTAATTCTATTACGGTTAATGCTATAAAGGAAGTTTTTAAGGAACACCCTTCTAAAACTAGCTGGACTATTGCAGATGTAGGCTGTGGCGATGGTGAGTTGTTACGTATTCTAGCAAATGCCTTGGTTGAGTATGGGTATGAAATAAAGTTTATAGGTATTGACATTAACGAAAAAGGATTACACAGAGCACGCAGACTTACCAAGGGAATGGAATCGATTAGCTATCTCAATGAAGATATTTTTAATTTGGTTTCAGAAAAGCCTAAGTATGACATCATTATCAGCACCCTAACCTTGCATCATATTCAAGAAGAAAGAATTGTTTCTTTTATTGATGCAATGATAAGCCTCGGTGCGTATGCTTTGATAATTAATGATTTACAAAGAAGTGCTGTAGCCTATCGTTTATATCAACTAATTAGTCGTATTTTTATTAAGAGTGAAGTTGCGAAGTATGACGGACTTGTTTCTATTGCCAGTGCATTTAAACGAGAAGACTTAGAAAGTTATGCCCAACAGTTAAGACTAAAAAATTATAAAATCACTTGGAAGTGGGCCTTCCGATATTTGTGGTACATAAAAACTATATGAGCGTAAAAATAACAACTGTATCTAAAGAATTGCCGCAATATTACCGTTCTACGGCAGAGATTATGCCTTTTCTAGATGTTTGGTTAGAAGGACAAGACGATAGATTTAAGAGAAAAGTAAAAAAGATATTTGGGAATGCTGGTGTAGATAAGCGTTATAGTATAATGTCTCCAGAAGAGGTATTTACTGCTACAAGCTTTGAAGAGAAGAACGATATCTACACAAGAGAGGTTGTAAAACTGGGGAGAAATGCGCTCCAAAAGGCTTTGACTAAATCTGACTGGGACCCAAAATCACTCGATTTTATCATTACGGTAAGTTGTACAGGGATAATGATACCTTCTTTAGACGCTTACTTAATTAATGATTTAGGCCTTAAACAAGATATAGTAAGACTTCCTGTTACCGAGATGGGTTGTGCCGCTGGTGTTTCAGGGATTATATATGCTAATGAATTTCTTAAAGCAAACCCAGGAAAGAGAGCAGCTGTAATAGCGGTAGAAAGCCCTACGGCAACATTCCAACTAGAAGATTATTCTATGGTGAATATTGTGAGTGCGGCTATCTTTGGAGATGGTGCTGCTTGCGTGTTGCTATCTTCTAAGGAAGAAGATACGGGACCTGTGATTAAAGCAACTAAGATGTATCATTTTTATGATGCACAACACATGATGGGTTTTAAACTTGTTAATACAGGTTTACAGATGATTTTAGACCAGAAAGTACCTGAAGAGATTTCAAATAAATTTCCTGATATTATTTATCCCTTTTTAGAAGAAAATGGCTGTACAATAGCAGATGTTAATCATTTGATATTTCACCCCGGAGGAAGAAAAATTGTGGAAACTGTAGAACAGTTGTTTGGGGCTATGGGTAAAAATATTGATGATACTAAAGAGGTG
>JALZVV010000246.1 GCA_023299935.1 Dokdonia sp. | reverse complement strand
AGGAGAGAAGACTAAACTTATGGGTATTCTTGCAGGAGACGATTATGAAGAGTTAATGAAAGCTAACTCAGATAATGGTAATATGAGACTCTATTTTAAAGGGAAAGAAGAAGCAATAGATGAGGTTATATTTTTTGGATCAGAAGATTCTAAAGGATTTATTCTCGCAAGATTATTGGGTGATGATATGAAGATAGGTGATATGATGAGGTTAGCCCAATCTATGGAAGCAGGCGATATCGATGTTTCCCAGTTTGAAGGTGTGATGGATGTTTTTAATGATATTCAATAGTTAACACTTACAAATGTTAAACAAGAAACCCCGCCTGGCAGCGGGGTTTCATTATTTAAAGTAGTTTATCTTATACCTCAGAATCTAATAGATCGGTTACAACGTGGTATCTTGGGTCATCTATAGCAGTCTCGATAACCGTATCAAACTTAGGATTAGCCTTAAGTATTAGGGCTTTGCTCTCCGGGCTCAAATGTTTAAGCTTAATTTCTTTACCCGCATCTAAGTATCTGTTTGCAATACCGCGAAGGGCTTCTATACCCGAGTGGTCATTTACTCTAGATTCAATAAAATCTATTTCTACCTTATCTGGGTCGTTGCGCACATCAAACTTGGAGTTGAAATTCTGGATAGAACCAAAAAATAAAGGTCCCCATATTTCATACACTTTAGTGCCATCTTCTTTGAAGCGTTTACGCGCTCGTATCATTGTGGCATTTTTCCAAGCAAAAACTAATGCACTGATAATTACACCAGCGACTACAGCAACTGCCAGATCTTTCCATACCGTAATCACGGATACTGCGATAAGTACAAAAGCATCTGCAAGTGGTATCTTATTTAGTATTCTAAAACTAGACCAGGCAAAGGTTCCAATCACTACCATAAACATAACCCCAACTAAAGCAGCAATAGGGATTTGCTCAATAAGTGGCGCACCAAATAGTATAAACGCAAGTAAGGCCATTGCTGCAAAGGCTCCAGAGAGTCTACCACGACCTCCAGACTCTACATTAATTATAGATTGCCCAATCATAGCGCAGCCTCCCATACCTCCAAAAAGACCGTTGAGAATGTTTGCCCCACCTTGGGCCACACACTCTCTATTTCCGGAGCCACGACTTTCGGTCATTTCATCAATGAGGTTTAAGGTCATTAATGATTCTATAAGTCCTATAGCCGCTAGTATAAAAGCCGTTGAAATAATAAGCCATCTATTTTCCATCACACTATTGAGCACAACAGAATCAAATATTTGAAATTGAAAGCTAGGCAAACCTCCTTGTAAACCGCTTCCTCCACCGTCTCTAATAAACGAACCTACGGTACTCATATCCAGACCACCTAAAATAACGATAGCTGCTACAACAACTATTGCTACTAAGGCTGCCGGTATCTTGTTCGTTAGTTTAGGAAGGAAATGCATTATAGCCATAGTGAGTAATACAAAGGCCATCATTAACCAGAAGCTGCCATTTGTAAACAAAGCACTAAACCAGTCACCCATATTGCTCCATAATGAGATACCTTGAGTTCCTGTTTCTGGAAATAGGCCTAGTTGTGATAAGAATATAACAATAGCAAGACCATTTACAAATCCCATCATCACAGGGTGTGGTATTAAACGCACAAACTTACCTAGTTTAAATATACCCGAAGTAATCTGTATTGCTCCTACAAAGAGTAAAGTGATAAACAACCATTGTAAACCAAGGTTTTCAATGGGCGTAGCGAGCGCATTCCCTATCTCATTACCTTTTGCTATTAAATGTACCATAACCACTGCCATCGCGCCAGTGGCTCCAGATATCATTCCTGGTCTTCCTCCAAAAAGTGCTGTAACAATACCCATCATAAAGGCACCGTAAAGACCTACTAATGGATCAACACCGGCAACAAAGGCAAAAGCCACCGCTTCTGGCACAAGTGCTAATGCTACTGTTAGGCCAGAAAGGATGTCATTTTTAGGATTCTCGGTAAAGTTGTTGAATAATCGTTTCATCACGCTTCTTTTTTGAAAGGCGCAAAGATATGAGATTCTATGCCTTGCATAGATATCAGGACTTCTTTTTTATGTTGAGAATATGGCAAATCAAAAAGGCAATCACTTTAGGGGATGTGATTGCCTTTTTGGTTATTAAGCGGGTAAAAGCTAAGTTGTTTAGGAATTGCTCTTTTAGAGATTATCTTCCTTGGCTCTGTGTTTTCTTATCCCAAGCAGCAGCAAAGGATTGATTGAATAATATTTCTTTTTTGGCTTTAGTTGTTTTTAGGTCAATCAACCATTCCAATTGTCTTGGACTTAAATAGATAGAAGGATTCTGCCTATTTCCTAAAGCACTGTTTATTTTTGTTTTTTGTAAATCGCTTAGCGGGAGATATTTATAGTCGGTATGACGTAAGTAATAATCTTCATCATTAGTTGCAGGACGATAGGATGTGCTAAAATCTATAGGAGTAAACTTATTGCGCTTAGCATAAGTATCAAGCTCTTTGACTTCAACTTCCTTTGCGTCATAGGTAACTTTTACTACTTCACGTCCACTCATAAAACCTGCTTCTGTATTGAGCACGCCTTCTGTTGCTCCTAATTGTTTTTCACCAGTCCAAAAGCAATACATACTGTAGTATTTTGCTTTAATGTTGCGGGTAGAAGAAAGCTCCTTACCTAACAATTCCATATAGGCAGGAATTTCTTTATAACTGGTATTTAAAGCTCTAGTCATTGCTTGATGCAGGCCTTTTGCTGAGTAATTTCCAGAAACCCTTGGAGTAAGATTCTTCCCATCTGCATCTACAATACGTACTACAGGATTGTTCCAACTTGGTTCATTAAATTTATTTAAGATTTGTTTGTCTTTACCTCCTTTGTTATTGTGAATTACTAAAGGGATAAACAAGTCTTCTATCGCCTCTACAAGTAGAGGATTACTGAGTACATCTTTGCCATAGTTTCGGCAAGTTGCGCAGCCAGGAACTTCTTGAAAGAGAATCAAAACAGGCTTATTTTCTTTTTTAGATAAGGCTGTGGCAGTATCATAATCACGATACCAGTTTACTTTACCCAATTCTACGTCCTGTTTTAAACCATTAGTTCGTTCTTGAGCTAATCCTGTGATAGAAAAACAAAGGAATACAAGGGAGCGGAGGAATAGATTCTTTTTCATAGCAATCTTTTTCTTTTGAATTCTTGTCGTTATAAAAGAGAAATACTTACAATAATTTATTAATCCATTTACATTTTAACATAATAGATTTATTCTCGTTAGTTATTGTAGCATTCATCTAATAATCACTTCTAGATTGGATAGTTTACAATTGAGAGCCTATAAATGACAGTTGAGTCTGTTTTGCTTTCGCGAAAGCGTAACTCACCCCATATTTACACCATCAAAAAACAACACTTATGAAAACTTTGATAACCACCTTAATATTGACTATGTGTGTTTCTCTAAACGCTCAATCCAAATATGAACAGGGAATGACAAAGGCAT
Organism: Dokdonia sp.; assembly: GCA_023299935.1. Classification (GTDB taxonomy): domain Bacteria; phylum Bacteroidota; class Bacteroidia; order Flavobacteriales; family Flavobacteriaceae; genus Dokdonia. The sequence continues at coordinate 2,402 of JALZVV010000246.1, read as the reverse complement.
TTTCTCTCTTGGAGCATAACAAACTGGATGAAGCAGCTAACCTTTTTGAGCGCATAGCCACGGCCGAAGACAGCGCTTGGTTACCTGATTATTATGTAGCCTTAACACATGTATTAAAATGCTGGAGCAGTTGGGAAAATAGAGATGAGGCTACGCTCAAAGCAAATTTAGATAAGGCTCAAGAGTATGTGAACAACATAAAAGCTAAAGCTCTTAAAGAGGCTTATGCATACCAAATACAGGCGCAAGTACATGCCGTATGGGTGGCTCACGATGGTATGAAATATGGTATGAAATACTCAGCAGCGGTGAACAAACTCTATGATGCAGCACTGGCGTTACAACCGAAAAACCCTATATTTATTATGAATAAAGCCGAGTGGGAGATGGGAGCAGCACAATTTTTTGGAACGCCTATTGATGCGCAGTGCCAGGCCATAAACCGTGCGATAGAACTTTTTCCTACCTTTAAAGCTGAGACACAATTCCATCCCTCTTTTGAAATAGATAGAGCAATAGAGGCACAAAAAAATAATTGCACTAAGTAAGTATGTACTCGATTAAATCTTTTTTTAGAGAACTAGCCATTGCCTTTATTCTTGGGGTTGGGATATTTTTTATCTATGGACTCATCTTATTTTTAGCAGGTAACGCTTGGTATGGTGGTAATGCTTGGGATTTTTTTGTAGATAATCAGATGTTTTCGGTACCACTTTATCTTGTAAATCAGTATGTGTTTAGATATTATTTACATCGCTTCAAAAATGAGCTGTGGTCTAAAGGTTTACTTATAGCTGTTTTTACGGGTGTCGGGGCTTCTATGGTCACAATATTTTTTGTGCGATTAATTTATTTGGGAACTATTACCGATGGTTCATTATCAGAATTTATAGGTAAAGAGAAAATATCGTATTACTATCTGCCACTCTTAATTTCTACCATTGCGATTGTACTTTACTATGCCTTTTATTATTGGAAAGGGAAGCAGGATACTAAGGTAACTCAGAGTAAAATTATTGCCCGTACGGCCAGCGCTCAATTTGATGCATTAAAAAATCAACTAGACCCTCACTTTCTATTTAATAGTCTTAATGTACTGGCAAGTTTAATTGAAGAAAACCCAACACAAGCACAAAAGTTCACTACCTCTTTATCTAAGGTGTATCGTTATGTGCTGGAGCAAAAGAGCAAGGAGCTTGTGCCATTGGATGAGGAGCTTGCTTTTGCAAGAACCTACATGAATTTGATTAAGATGCGATTTGAGGATAGTATCATCATAAGCGTTCCCGATAAGTCTACTAATCCAGATTTTAAAGTAGTGCCATTATCCTTACAATTACTCCTAGAAAACGCAGTGAAACACAATCAGGTTACCCCGTCTAGAAAGCTACATATAGAGATTGTGGAATTGGGTAATCGATTGATTGTAAAAAATAATATTCAAGCAAAGCAGGTTGTAAAGAAGAGTAGTGGTGTAGGTTTATTGAATATTAGACAGCGTTATCATTTGTTAACAGATAATGAGGTACAGATTACAGACGACGGAGCTTTTTTTCAAGTTGGGATTCCCATTTTAACAGAACAGCAGCAGCGAACCTTCATGCCATCCCAAGAAGAATTCCTGGCAGATAAGCGGTATAAGAATGCCAAGAAAAAGGTTGATAATCTTAAAGGCTTTTATATTCACTTTGTTATTTATTGTTTGATGGTGCCTGTATTTGCTTATCTCAATTATATTTCTACTCCTTTTCCCTGGTCATTATTTCCTATACTAGGTTGGGGTTGGGGTATTATAGGACATGCGGCAGAAGCCTTTGGGTGGAATCCAATCTTTAATAAAAAATGGGAAGCACGCAAGATAAAGGAGTTAATGGATGATGAAGATTTTTAAATAAAACGTATGGAATCAAGAGAAATAGAAAGACAAAATAAACTACTTCGTGCAAAATCTCGTGTTGAAGAGTTAAAGAAATTTTATAGTGGATTAATAAGTTATGCCCTAGTAATAGGAATGCTTGCAGCTATCAATTATTATATCGATGAGTGGCGCTATCCTTGGTTTTTATGGGCAGCTTTTGGTTGGGGAATCGGTATTATTTTTCAGGCAGTAAAATTATTTGCTAAAAATCCATTTTTGAATAAGAACTGGGAAGAACGCAAGATTAAGGAATATATGGATAAAGATGGTAATTTATGAGAAGTGCGGAGCAAGAGTTAAAATATGCAAAGGCTAAAGACCGGGTGAAAAATATAAGGAGTTTTTATTTTCACTTGCTAACGTTTATACTGATAGTAAGCCTTTACTGGTTACTTCCTTTCTTTGGAATATCGTTTTGCATTATATGTGTTTTTGACAATAAGTTATATAACTTTTTGATTTCCTTTTTTCCGTGGTTATTTCT
>JALZVV010000245.1 GCA_023299935.1 Dokdonia sp. | reverse complement strand
AATGCTTTGCAAGCGGTAGACCCAAACTGACTTACCAAATGTGTTTCTGTAGAGCCGCAATTAGTACATTTTACGATTTTTTTATTTCCTAATAAGGCTTCTTTGTCCGCTTCTGGAGATAAAGGTGCCGCTATGCCATACTCTTCAAGGGCCTTTCGACCTCTTGGCGTAATCCAATCTGTCGTCCAAGCAGGTGCTAATATCAGTTGAATTTTTGCGGTTTTTCCCGCTTTCGCGAAAGCAGAAATAATATCATCCCCAATTACATCCATAGCTGGGCATCCAGAATAGGTAGGTGTTATCTTAACTCGCACTACTCCATCCACCTCAACCGCCTCACGCACCACCCCCATATCCATAATAGATAAGACTGGGATTTCTGGATCACTTACTCCCTCGAGTATAGTGGCTAAATGAGGTTGTATATTTTGAGTTTCTATAATCATTATGATTGGAGATTGAAGATTAACGATTTTTGATTTAAGAACTCTTTTAGCTCAAAAATCTACAATCAGAAATCCACAATCGTTAATTTATTTACCATTCCATATTAGGATAGGTGCGTTGCATATATTGCATATCAGAAAGGATATACCCCATATGTTCTGAATGAATACCTTGCTTACCTCCTTTATGCCAATATTTACTTTCTGGCACTTCTAAAGTTGACTCTTCTAAAACTTCAGAAATCATCTTGTAATAAGTGTCTTTAAGTTTTAAAGTATCTACTCCTATTGCTTGGGTAATCATTGCCTTGTCTGCATCTGTTTGATGAAATAACTCATCTGTATACATCCATAAATCACTTACCGCTTCTTGAACGCGCTGGTGACTCTCTTCTGTACCATCACCTAATCTTCTAATCCAATCTGAAGAGAAGCGCCAGTGATAGCTTACTTCTTTAATAGATTTTTTTGCAATCGCAGCTAAGGTTGCATCTTTACTATTTTCTAATTCTCTTAGAAATAGCAAATGATAAGCGTCAAAAAGAAATTGACGAACAATCGTGTAGCCAAAATCGGTATTGGGCTGCTCTACTAACAATACATTTTTATATTGACGTTCTAATCGTAAAAAAGCAATAGTATCTTCTGTAACAGTATCGTCTTCAATTACCTGAGCTGCATATTGAAAATAATTACGCACTTGCCCAAATAGGTCAAGTGATATATTAGTGCTAGCGATATCTGTCTCTAAACTTGGTCCGTGACCGCAAAGTTCTCCTAGACGTTGTCCTAAGATGAGGCTGTTATCTGCAATACCTATGATATAGTTATATAGATTCCCTCTCTGTCCGCCTTTGGCGGACATCTCTCCCAAAGGGAGAGAACTTTGACCTGTTCTTTTGTTTGTCATAAATTAAAATATTACCCCTTCTCCCTTTGGGAGAGGGTTGGGTGAGGGAATTTTACATATGCTTCACCTCATCAGGTAAATCATAAAAAGTAGGGTGACGATATACCTTATCTGCCGCAGGCTCAAAAAGCTCTCCGTTATTTTCAGGATTACTAGCAGTAATATTATTACTCTCTACTACCCAAATACTCACTCCTTCACTACGACGTGTATATACATCACGTGCGTTTTCCATAGCCATATCTGCATCTGCAGCTCGCAAACTACCAAAATGTCTATGCTCTAATCCGTTTTTACTTCTTACGAAGACTTCCCAAAGTGGCCAGTTTTTTTTACTCATCTTTAAACTGCTTTTTTAGTATCGTTCTTTCTTTTTTCCTTTTTATCTGCATATTCCATTGCAGCATCACGTACCCAGGCACCACGATCCCAAGCTCCTACTCTATCTTTCATACGTTTTTTATTGCTAGGCCCGTGTCCTTTTACAACTTGCCAGAATTCATCCCAATTTATTTCTCCAAAATCATAATGACCAGTTTCCTCATTCCATTTTAAATCTGAATCTGGAATGGTAAGTCCTAATAAATCTGCTTGCGGTACTGTCTGGTCTATAAACTGCTGGCGTAGTTCGTCATTGGTTTTACGCTTTAGCTTCCATTTCATCGATTGTGCGGTATGTACAGACTCTGCATCTGTAGGCCCTAACATCATTAACGAAGGCCACCACCATCTATTCAAGGCATCTTGTGCCATATCTTTTTGTTCTGGAGTTCCGTTTGCAAGCTTGAGCATAATCTCAAACCCTTGTCGCTGGTGGAAACTCTCTTCTTTACATACTCTAATCATTGCACGAGCATAAGGCCCATACGAAGTACTACATAAAGGCACTTGATTAATAATTGCAGCACCATCTACTAACCATCCTATAGCTCCCATATCTGCCCAGCTAACAGTTGGGTAATTAAATATGGAAGAATACTTTGCCTTCCCTGTATGCAATTGCTCATACAGTTCTTCACGAGAGATTCCTAAAGTTTCACAAGCAGAGTATAAATATAAACCGTGTCCTGCTTCATCTTGCACTTTGGCAAGCAATGCTACTTTACGACGTAAAGAAGGCGCTCTACTTATCCAATTACCTTCTGGCAGCATCCCCACAATTTCAGAATGTGCGTGTTGACTAATCTGACGGATATGTGTCTTACGATACTTCTCCGGCATCCAATCTTTGGGCTCTATTTTTTCATCACGTGTAATACGTGCTTCAAAAATTTCTTCTAAATTTTTCACTTCTTTATCACTCATAGCAAATTCATTTTCATTTCCGTAAAGGCGGAAATCTTTTTAATTATACTCGGTTTTTATTCTCAAGAGATTTCCATCTTCTTGGGTATGCTTAGCCCAAAAGGCTTATACGTCAAAATTCACTTTCACTTTATCAGACGTAGGCACAGCTTGACAACTTAATACCAAGTTCTGAGCCACTTCATTTTCTTCAAGGGCATAATTAACCTTCATCTCTACACTTCCTCCTTCTACTTTACATTTACACGTAGAACAAACTCCTCCTTTACAAGCAAAGGGCAAATCTGCTCCTGCCCCTAAAGCGGCATCTAGGATGTTGTCATACTCCTTAGTCATCGTAAAATGAAACTCTTTACCACCATCAATAATAGTAACCTCTACACCTTCTACCTTCTGTTCGGCCAGTCGCGCAGCACGTTGCTTATCTTCTTCAGAGAGTCCAGTTACAAACAATTCATAATGCACTTTTTTCTTTTCTAAACCAGCCGAAACCAACTCATCTCTAATTAGAAAAATCATTTGTTCTGGACCACAAATAAACACTTCATCTGTCGCGACAACATCAATAAGTGTTCTAGTTAGTATTTGAAGCTTTTCTGAATTAAAACGACCATTAAATAGTTCTATATCACGTTTCTCCTTTGTAAGGAAATAAAAGATTTCAAATCTTCCAAAATACTGATTACGAAGCTGCTCTAACTCTTCTTTAAATATAATAGACTTAACCGTGCGATTCAAATAGAACAACTTGAAGGTCGCGTTAGGCTCTGCTGTAAGATGTGCTTTTATTATAGAAAGCATAGGTGTAATACCACTGCCCGCTGCAAAAGCGATGTAATTCTTTGGTTGCTCCGTATTGACAGGAACACCAAATTTTCCTGCAGGCACCATTACCTCTAACCTATCACCAGTCTTTAAAGACTCATTTACATAGGTAGAAAACACCCCTCCAGGAATCTGTTTTACAGCCACTTTCCATACTTTCTCATAGGGACTAGAGCACAAACTGTAAGACCTGCGTACATCTTCTCCATTCAAGATTGCTTTTAGTGTCAAATATTGTCCTGCGCTAAAATCAAACGCTTGATGAAGTTCTTCTGGAACATCAAATGTTATGACAGAACAATCTACCGTCTCTTTATAAATATCTTGTATCTGAAGCGAATGAAATAATGCCATATTAAATTGTAATTCCTCACAAAACTAACAATTGTTAGTTTAAAATACAACTATTTACTTAATCTTTTATTTTTCAATACCTTCTAATAAGGTTTGCCCAAGCGATTCAATAAGTTTATCGCGGTCAAGATCTGCTTTCTTGGGAATCCAGAGATATAAATTTCTAAGCGTTCCTAAGATTGAAAAAAGGATTACTTCTTCATCTATATCTTTTAGTATTCCTTGCGTTTTCCCTTCTTTTATTATCTCGCGAAAGTGTTGTTCATAAGTGTTTCTAAGTTTGAGATATTGGGATTTACCGCTGTCTAAATGCATCCAGTCATTATTAAGAGAAGCCATGCCATAAGGATGATTTGCTGTTAGATTCACGTGTTGTGCAACAACTAAGGAGAGTTTATCCTTTATTGCTCCTTCTCCAAATCTAATCTCTTCAATTCCCTTTGTAAAACTCTCTGCAATAGTCATAATAACTTCGTACAGTATTTCTTCCTTAGATGAGATATGATTATAAAGACTTGCTGCCTTAACACCCACAGCTGCTGCAAGGTCACGCATAGTCACAGCAGTATATCCCTTCTCTTTAAAAAGGCGAGAAGCGGTATAAAAAATCTCTTGTTTGCGAGTTCTAACCTTCATTTATGAGTGAATAGCAATGCAATTCCAAATTAAAATAATCTTACAATTCCACAGTAAGTGTGCCACTTGAGAACACTAAAGTACTTTCTTCCAATTCATTGATTAACGTAATCGAAAATGTTCCAGAAACACTTGATTCACTCGCCTCTGTAACCATCAATTCTCCTGCACTAGATGGGTCAGAAACGATGTTCCAAACTCTATCTGGCGCACCTACTGTTGAGGGAATAGTATATGTAGCGGTAAGACTACTATCAGGATTACCAGATTCCAATTCATACAACCCTACACCCGTATAACCTCCTATAAGAATCTCTAAAATCGCAGCACCATCACCACCTGCAATCCTCAAGTTTGTCTCATCAATAATTTCGGCAAAGGTGTTAGTGTCTATGGAGGCAAATGTAACCGCACTAACCTGTGCTTGGACAGTATTATTTTCATTTACTAGGTTTACAGGAGTCTCAGGAGTCTCTCCATTATCATCTATATTACAGGAAACTATCACCAAAAAGGATACGAGTAAAAATGTTATTTTTTTCATAATCGTTATTTTTATTTGTATTAAAGATACTTATTTGGAAGTAAGTTAAAAACAATTGAAGGGTTTGCTGTCTGCAATTCTGTGATATCTCCTTCTAAATTTTTTAAAAATAATTGATGGGATTTGCTTTCTGGTTGAAAGGCTTTGTGCTGAATTCTTTTCTGAATAGAAGCTACTTTTTTTAAAGTTTGTTTTGCTTTCGCAAAAGCGTAAGCCTCCACAAATCTGTCCCAGATATAGTGGATAGCCTGGTCAGAAGGATGTAACATATCACTGTTATAGAATCGATAATCACGTAATTCATCCATCATAAGTTCGTAGGATGGGAAGTAATCTGCCTCTTGCTTATCAACTAATTGATGTACAGCTGCAATAAGATGCGACTTACTTCTCAGGTTTTCTACAAAACCATCTTTTGCATGACGCACTGGAGAAACGGTGAGCACAATTTGAACAGTAGGGTTTAAACTTTTTATAGCCTTGCATGTTTTATCCAAACTTAGCTGAACCTCTTCTACACTTAACAACTCTTTGCTGAATTCTTTTTGAGGGACTTTATGACAATTTGCCACAACACAATCCCTTCTTATATGCCTATAAACCCAAGCAGAACCTAATGTAATAAAGATATGTGAAGCATCTATTACATACCTCCTTAATTGCTGTTGTGCTTCTTGTAAGTTAATAACAGCTTGTAATCTATTGAGCGCATTGAGATTACTATGAGCAACAAAAGATTTCCAGATTCCATCAAGTTCAAAAACATCTTCTTCGATATAGGTTTTATCTTGAACCGCATCAGCTATTAATTGCTGTACAGCCACTGGATTAAAAATGATCCCAAAGGGATTTGTTGCCGTTTGAAATTTATGGTACGCTAGTTTAGCTCCTATATTCTCTGCAAAGCAAGAACCCAATAATAAAATCCTATTCTCATAGCCAAATTGCTTTAGTGCCGGATCAATTTTTATTTGGGTTTGTAATTTCATTTAGATCAAATATCCCTGCACCTCTTCTAAGGCTTTATCTATTCCTGCTGGATTCTTACCGCCTGCCGTAGCAAAGAATGGCTGACCTCCTCCGCCTCCTTGTATATGCTTGCCTAGTTCTCTCACTACTGTACCTGCATTCAAATCTTTTGAAGCCACAAGTTCCTTAGAAATATAACAGCTCAAAATAGCTTTGTCGTTTTGCTCTGATCCGAATAAGATAAATACGTTATCCTTGTTTTGACCTAGTTTGAAGGCAAGGTCTTTTATTGCTCCTGCATCTAGATCTATTTTCTTAGCCAAAAATTGTATCCCGTTAACATCTTGAAATTCTCCGGCCAAATCCTGACTTAAATTCAGGGCCTTTTCTTTAATAAGCGCTTCTACTTGTTTCTTTAGTCCCGCATTTTCGTCTATCAGACTCGTAATTACCTTGATCGGGTCTTGATTGCCTTTTAATGTTGCTTTCACCTCATTATAGGCTTCTGTTTCTGATGTAAAGTAGTCTTTTGCCGCATCACCAGTAATTGCTTCTATACGACGTATTCCTGAAGCCACAGCGCCTTCTGATGTTATTTTGCAATGCCAGATCTTATTCGTACTTTCTACGTGAGTCCCGCCACAAAGCTCCATTGATTTCCCAAAACGTATCGTTCTTACAACATCATCATATTTTTCTCCAAACAATGCTATTGCACCTTCTTTAATCGCTTGGTCATAAGGGATGCCACGTTGTTCTTTTAAGATCAAATTCTCCCGAATACGCGCATTTACGAAATCCTCTACTTCACGGAGTTCTTCTGCTGTCACTTTAGAAAAATGCGAAAAATCAAAACGAAGGTTACGGCTATGCACCATACTCCCCTTCTGTTCCACGTGCGTTCCCAATACTTTGCGCAAACCTTGATGCAATAGATGGGTCGCGGTATGATTTGCTGCAGTGCGATTCCTTTGTTTGGCATCTACCACAGCTTTAAAAGTTCCTTCTATAGACCTAGGCAAATTCTTTACAAGATGGATTACTAGATTATTTTCTTTTTTGGTGTCAATAATATAAACCACTTCTCCATTACTTGCTTCTAGATAGCCTTTATCCCCTACTTGACCACCTCCTTCTGGATAAAAAGGAGTGCGATTAAATACCAGTTGATATAACTCACCTTCTTTCTTACTCTCTGTCTTGCGATAGCAGGTAATCTTCACAGTAGTCTCTAAGGTATCATACCCTACAAATTCCTGTTCAGCATCTTCCTGAAGGATATTCCAATCGTCTGTCTCTACCTTTGTTGCCGCTCTTGAACGATCTTTCTGTTGCTTTAATGCCGCCTCAAATCCAGACTCATCTAATTTGAGGTTTTTTTCGCTCAAAATAAGTGCCGTAAGATCAATAGGAAAACCAAAGGTGTCGTACAACTCAAAAGCCTTGTCTCCCGAAATTGTATCTCCTTTTGTCTCCGCAATCACATTATCTAGTAAAATGAGTCCTTTTTCTAATGTTCTTAAAAAAGAAGCTTCTTCTTCCCGGATCACATTTACAATAAGGTTCTTCTCTCTTTTTAATTCTGGAAAAGCATCACTCATTTGTTTTACAAGAGTGGTTACCAATTTGTATATAAAAGGTTCTTTAGTATCTAGAAAGGTGAAACCATACCGAATGGCACGTCTTAGAATGCGACGTATCACATAGCCAGCACCAGTATTGGATGGCAATTGTCCATCTGCAATAGAAAAAGCTACAGCCCTCAGGTGGTCTGCAATCACGCGCACTGCAATATCGATCTCCTCTTTTCTACCGCATTTACAATGTGCAATAGTTTCTATCTCCCGCATTAATGGCGTAAACACATCGGTATCATAGTTAGACTGCACGCCTTGCAAAACCATACAAAGTCTTTCAAAGCCCATACCAGTATCTACATGTTGTGCGGGGAGTTTTTCTAAAGAATCATTAGCAAGACGATTGTATTGCATAAAAACCAGATTCCAGATTTCTACTACATGAGGATGATCCATATTTACTAAGGACTTTCCATCAATTTTAGCCTTCTCTTCTGCAGAGCGAATATCTACATGAATCTCAGAACAAGGGCCGCAAGGACCTTGAGCTCCCATTTCCCAGAAATTATCTTTTTTATTTCCATCAATAATTCTGTCTTCAGAGATTCTTTCTTTCCATAAGTCATAGGCTTCCTGATCTTTCTCTAATCCATCTTCCTTATCCCCTTCAAAAATGGTCACATACAAACTGTCTTTATCTATATTTACCACCTCTGTTAGAAATTCCCAAGCCCAAGAAATTGCTTCTTCCTTAAAATAATCTCCAAAAGACCAGTTCCCAAGCATCTCAAACATAGTATGATGATAGGTATCTTTACCTACTTCTTCGAGATCATTATGTTTTCCTGAAACGCGTAAACATTTTTGAGTATCGGTAAGACGTGTATTTTTAGGCGTTCCATTTCCTAAAAAATATTCTTTAAAAGGAACCATTCCTGCATTAGTAAACATGAGCGTTGGATCATTCTTAAGCACCATTGGGGCAGAAGGAACAACACTATGTTTTTTGGATTCAAAAAACTCGAGAAATTTAGAACGAATATCTTGTGATTGCATAAAAAGAAATGATCGTAAAATTATTTTTATCTTTGAGCATTAGCCTAACAGAAGACCGCTTTCGCGAAACCTGTCCATGCCTAAGGTCCGGAAGCACAAAAATACACATTTTAACTTATGTCCAAGGTAAAATATTATTACGATAGCGAGACACTCTCGTACCGAAAAGTAGAATATAAAAAGGGTCGTGCTATTGGCAAGATTCTGCTTTTTGCCACGGCTTCCATACTAATGGGATTGTTATTTACTGTTGCGGTTTTCAATTTTGGATTAGACACTCCAAAAGAACGTAAGCTTGAGCGTGAAAATGCTAATCTGCAACTTCAATATTCATTATTAGATTCTAAAATGGATATCGCAAGTGACGTGTTAGAAAATATTCAGGACCGAGACAACGAGATATATAGAGTACTATTAGATGCAAATCCAATTCCGAATGAAGTCCGTTCTGCTGGTTTTGGAGGGGTAAATCGATATGATGGGCTCGATGGCTACGAAAATTCTGAGATGATCGTTAGCTCCACAAAACGCGTTGATCAAATCACAAAACAGCTTGTTATTCAATCCAAATCCTTAGATGAAATTGCAAAACTCACGGAAAATAGAGAAAAGCTCCTAGCTGCTATACCAGCCATACAACCGGTAAGCAATGAAGATTTAACGAGAATGGCCTCTGGTTTTGGATATCGTACAGACCCATTTACTAAAAGAAGAAAAAAACACTGGGGTATGGATTTTACAGCACCCCGAGGCACTCCTATCTATGCCTCTGGTGATGGAAAAATAGTGCGTGCAGATGCCTCCGCATCTGGATATGGTAAGCACATTAGAATAGAACACGGCTTTGGATACATTAGTCTCTATGCGCATTTATCTAAGTATAATGTGCGCAAAGGTCAGAAAGTTAAACGTGGTGACCTTATAGGCTATGTGGGAAGCACTGGACGCTCTGAAGCGCCTCACCTGCATTATGAGATTATTAAGGATGGCAACAAGATAAATCCTATTAATTTTTACTACGGAAAATTATCTGCAGCCGAATTCTATGAATTACTAAAAAAATCTCAGCAAGAAAATCAATCTCTAGATTAAACTATGCACGTTACCCTGCCAGAAAAACTGTATTACTCTATAGGCGAAGTGGCTAAGGCCTTTAATGTAAACGCATCACTTATACGTTTCTGGGAGAAAGAATTTGACGAAATACAACCTAAAAAAAATACCAAAGGCACTCGAAAATTCACCCCTAATGATATCAAAAACCTAGAGCTTATATATCACTTAGTAAAAGAACGGGGATTCACTCTAGAAGGCGCAAAGATCCATCTCAAGGAAGACAAAAAAGCAAGCTTAGATAATTTTGAGATTATCAGAAAGCTGGAAGGCGTAAAAGCACAATTGCTTGAGTTTAAAAAAAATCTTTAAATCTGTTTTTTACCGAAGAATAGTCTATTCACTAGACTAACGTCATAATTCTTAGCCTAAGTTCTCCATTATTTTCAATGCCCTAACAACATTCAGTTTTTTAGTACATTGCAGTGTAAACATAGGATTTTTTTGACAAAACCACATTTTAGTAAACTAACTTGACATGAAAAAAGGACTTATCGCACTTATCGTAATCGCTGCCATTGCTGTTATTATTGGAGGATGGCTAGTAACAACAAACAATAATTTAGTCCCTCTAGATGAAGAAGTGAATGCGCAGTGGTCTAATGTAGAGAGTGCTTATCAACGAAGAGCAGACCTTATTCCCAATATTGTAGCCTCGGCACAAGCGTATGCAGAGTATGAGCAAGAAACATTTATTAAAGTAACCGAAGCACGCTCTAAAGCGACTTCCATACAAATAGATCCTTCTAATATCACACCAGAACAGTTAGAACAATTTCAAAAGGCCCAATCCGGTTTGACCTCTGCCTTATCGCGATTACTGGCAACATTTGAGCGATATCCTGATCTCAAAGCAGATAAAAACTTTAAGGAATTAATAAACGAACTGTCAAGAACAGAAAATCGCATTAATGTAGAGCGTAATCGTTTTAATGAGATAGCTAAGGGACTTAATATTGAGATCAGGCATATCCCAACCAATATAGCAGCAGCTATTTTAGGATTTGATCAAAGAGCATATTTTGACGCAGACGAAGGCGCAGAAAAAGCTCCAGATGTAGACAATTTATTCAATAAATAGATGGCATCTTCTGTTGAAGATTTTCTCACTCCACAGGAAGAACAGGAGATTATAGGTGCTATTCGTGCGGCAGAGCTCGCTACCTCGGGAGAGATTCGGGTACATATAGAGTGCCATAAGGATATTCCTACTTTGCAACGAGCACAAGAGCTTTTTCATTTTCTTAAAATGGACAATACCAAAGATGAGAATGGGGTCCTCCTATATATCGCTGTAGATGAACACCAACTCGCCATTGTAGGTGACCGGGGTATTCACGCTAAGGTGCCTGATGATTTTTGGGAAAGCACCAAAGACAAGATGATCAGCCAATTTAAAAAGGGAAAGTTTAAAGAAGGGATTATCGACGGTGTGTATTGCGCTGGAGAAAAACTAGGGCATTTTTTTCCTTGGAAACACGGTGATAAAAATGAATTGCCTAATGAAATAAGTAAAAGCTAATGAAAAAAGTAGTAGCGGCGCTCCTACCGTTCGGCAGGCAGGTTCGCGAAAGCACATATCGTCCTATTATTTATATAATACTTCTCCTAAGTAGCATAGGCAGTTGGGCACAATTTACCATTCCTGAAAAACCTGATGCAACCAATCCCGATGCCGTTTACGACTACATTAATTTACTTACTACAAGTCAAAAACAAGCCTTAGAAAATAAACTCATACGCTATAGCGACACTACCTCTACCCAGATTGTAATTGCCATTATATCCACCACGGAAGGAGAAGATATTTCCTTTCTTGGTGCAAAATGGGGACAGAAATGGGGTGTAGGGCAAGCCAAAGAGGATAATGGCATATTGATTACACTGGCTAAAGATGACCGTCAGGTGGACATCAATACAGGCTATGGTGTAGAATACATTATCTCAGATAGTGATGCAGAGCGCATCGTGAATAGGGTGATGATTCCTCAGTTTAAAAAAGAGGAATTTTATGACGGATTAGACCAAGCAACCGATGCTATTTTCCAATCTTTAAAAGGTAATTATAAGGGAGAACGACTGGAAAACAGCAGTCCTTTTCCAGTACAACCTATAGCGATGCTTATCATTTTTTTAGTGTTGATCATTATTCTGAGTAGAGGCAATAGACGGGGTGGTAATGGTGGTACAGGAAGACGTGTTGCAAGGTCTTTATTAGACGTTATTATACTGAGTAATATGGGTCGTGGCGGTTTTGGTGGTGGAAGCGGCTGGGGAGGAAGCAGTAGCGGCGGTTCTTTTGGCGGAGGCGGAGGTTTCGGAGGCGGCTTTGGCGGAGGTGGCTTTGGCGGAGGCGGTGCGTCAGGAGGATGGTGATTTGTTAGTCAGTAGTCAGTAGTTGATGTCCGTTTTTTTGCAATACAAATTCCAAAAATTACTTCTTAAAGATTTCTGATTTCAGGGAGTTCTACTATAAATTAATTGCACGGTACCAAAACCCCATTTTTTTCTCTGTTGGTCCCAGAGCATTTACGACTATTAAGTCGGGATCATAACCTATTTCAACAAGGTAATTAGCTACTGTAATGACTCTCTCCCTAGACATTATGATATTATCCTCTGTAGATGCTACGGATGTAAAAAAGCTTTGTATATGCAATTTATAGCCTTCGTTAATGAATTTCTGAAAAGTCTTATCTAAGGTTTTTTTATCTCTACTAGAAAGCTCATCATTGGTAAGTACAGATAATTTTTGATGTTCTACTAAAGCACATTCAATATCTTTCCATTCCTCCATTGCGTCATCCTTTCCCTGGCAACGTACATAACAATGTCCGGGTTGAGGGTTTTTAGGTAAGTCACGACTATCCTGAGCTAAACCATTAAAAATACTCAAAGCACCTAGAAATAAAAAAGTAATAGTTAATTTCAATATCTTGATTTTTACAAATATAAAAATAATAGCTTTTAACGTACTTTTGTCCAATACTAACTGTTAATGAAAACCATTTTTGCCTCTTTTTTACTTTTGCTTACAACCAGCGTTTTCGGGCAGCACCTACTAGATCAAGAACGTCTAGCTGTAGACGATTCATTGCAACTGGCGCTGTTTCAAATAAAAGATACGCTATTTGTTTCGGGACAAAAATTTGTATATCAGAATCAAGAATTTATTTTGAATGAAGT
>JALZVV010000244.1 GCA_023299935.1 Dokdonia sp. | reverse complement strand
ATCAAGATTTTCCAACTGGATGCGCACATCTATTACCGCAAGAATGCTCGTTGTAGGCTTTCTATTGTTAATTCTACTTATTCCCTTAAGCTTTGTGCAAGACCTAATTAGAGAACGCTCCCATAGACAGATTGAGGTTACCGATGAGATTAACACTAAATGGGGAGAGGAAGTTATCTTACAGGGACCTTATTTTAAAATACCCTATAACACCTACTCTACTTCTAAAACTTTTAATAAAGAATCCGAAAAGTACGAGACAGAAATTGTAGAACATACAAGTCATGCCTTTTTCTTTCCTGATGAATTAAACATTAATTCACAAGTCAATGCACAATCTTTAAAAAGAGGTATTTATGAAAGTATTGTATATAGTTCAGACATAAATATAGCTGGAAAATTTATCGAATTTGACTTCTCTAAAAAAGAAATAAAACAAGAACATATCTTGTGGGATAAGGCTCAACTCATTGTAAAAACATCTAATCTAAAGGGAATTAAAAATGCATTAACAGTTCAGTTTAATGGCAAAAATTATGACTTGACTCCAAGATTTAATAAAGAATCCCTTAGCACACTTATAACTGACTATATCTCCATACCATCGGACTTAGATAAACCATTAGAATTTTCAGTGACTACCAAAATCAACGGCAGTGAGCGGCTTACATTTATACCTATAGGTAAGGAAACTAGAGCTTCCATGACCTCAAATTGGCACTCCCCTAGTTTTAGTGGCATGTTCCTCCCCGAAGCAGATACAAAAAAAGTAACTCCAGAAGGGTTCAATGCTTCTTGGAATATCTCCCAAATTAATCGACAGTTTGAGCAATCCTTTTTTAGTGGGATTCCAGATTTAAGAAACTTCGCCTTTGGTGCAGATTTATATATTCCTGTAGATGAATATCAAAAAAGTGAACGAAGTAGCAAATACGGTTTTATGGTTATTGGACTTACACTTCTTGTGTTTTTACTAATTCAAATCGTCAGTAAAATATACATTCATCCCTTTCAATATGTCATGATCGGATTAGCGCTAGTTATGTTTTACACTTTACTAATTTCAATATCTGAACATAGCTCTTTTTTCAAAGCGTATATCATTGCTGCGTTTTCTGTATTAGGATTGATTACCATTTATTCAAGACTCATTCTCAAAGGATTCAAATTCCCTCTACTCATTTGTGCATCACTTGCTGGTTTATACGGATTTATATATGTGATTATCCAGTTAGAAAATTATGCCTTGTTGGTAGGTAGTATAGGACTTTTTGCCATTCTAGCTATTATCATGTTTGCTTCTCGCAAAATCGACTGGTCACATGAAAACTAGAATTATCCAGCATATTGGGAACTCAAAACTACTTCTGCTATTTATAGCAGAAGTAGTTCTATTACAGTATAGAATCACTCAAAGCTATAAGAAATGAAAAACCTCATCCTATCTAAATACAATCAACTAAGTATACTATTTCTGTTAACTGCGTTTTCTGGATTACTGCTTATGTTTCGCATCAAGATATCTGATTCCTTTTACCTCCTTTTTCTAGTATGGAATGTGTTTTTGGCAGTCATTCCTTATGGGATTACATTCTCCATTAGACTTAAACCCAAGTTATTTTCCCATCCCTTATCACGTGCATTAGTCTTTTCGGTGTGGATGCTGTTCCTACCCAACGCGCCCTATATCCTTTCAGATTTCACACATCTGCAATGGACTTCAGGGCAATTCCTAACATTGGATACCCTAATCATTACTGGCTTTTCCTTACTAGGATTACTATATATGTATTATAGCCTACGAGATATGCAAGAAGTATTTTGTAGTACGCTTTCGCGAAAGCAAAACCTCCTCATCATCATAGGTATCTGTTTACTTTTAGGGTTTGGAATTTACTTAGGAAGATACCTCCGCTGGAATTCTTGGGATTTGATACAACGTCCCGAAGAATTAGCCAGTGATATTGGTAATTTAATTATTCATCCCGTACGCAATAAATTTGCCTGGTTGATCACATTAGGATATGCGGCAATAAGTGGTGTGTCAATCCTAATTTTTAATAGAATGAAATGGGCGCATTAAGATTTTCCAAAACCTATTTTATTGCTACAGTAATCGTCCTATGTATAGAAATACTGATTGCTCTTTTTGTAAGAGACAATTTTATTAGACCGTATTTTGGTGATTCTCTTGCCGTGATACTCGTCTATTGTTTTTTCAAAATCCTAGTGAAGGCTAAGAAATTAGAAATACTACTTTTTGCGTTGTTCCTTGCCTTTGCTATTGAAACCCTGCAAGCTACAAACTTTTTAGGTTATATGGGATTAGAAGATAATCGTTTTGCTCTAATCCTTTTAGGCAACTCCTTTTCTTGGGGAGATATGCTGGCTTACGTAGGCGGAGCAGTACTTATTGTTATATTTGAGTATTCAATACCCAATCCATGGACTGTAAAGACATCTTAAACACTACCTATCAGCAAATTCTTAATGAAGAAAACCTGGGAGCGGTCGCAAGCTATATTCCTGAACTGGCAAAGGTTAATCCAGACCAACTGGGCATCTGTTTAATCACTAAAGAGGGTTCTTCCTATAGCTGTGGTGATGCACAAACTCCTTTTTCTATACAGAGTATTGCTAAAGTATTATCCTTAAGCTTGGTATTTTCTAAAATAGGTGATGACCTATGGAAACGTATGGATTTTGAACCTTCTGGTAATGCCTTTAACTCTCTCGTACAATTAGAATCCGAAAATGGTATTCCTAGAAATCCTTTTATAAATGCGGGAGCCATTGTCATGTGTGATATTATTTGTGATCTATTTGACGATCCTAAAAAAGAATTATTAAACTTCATAAGGAAAGTTTCGGGAATTGCAGATTTATCCTATTCTCAAAACATTGCAAACTCCGAGAAGCAAACTGGCTTTCGTAATTATGCACTGGTAAATTTTATCAAATCCTTTGGGAATATCAAAAATGATTGTGACCAGGTGATTGAACTCTACTTCCATTTGTGTTCTATAGAGATGACTTGTGAGCAACTTGCACGTACCTTTGGGTATCTTGCTAATCAAGGCAAACAATTTAAAACTCAATTAGAGATACTCTCCTCTTCACAAACTAAACGTATCAATGCTATTATGCAGACTTGTGGTTTTTATGATGAAGCAGGCGAATTTGCGTTTAAAGTAGGCCTACCCGGCAAGAGCGGTGTAGGTGGCGGTATGATTGCTGTGCTACCTAACTCATATGTAATTGCCACGTGGAGTCCTAGGCTCAATACTCGCGGTAACTCCTACCGTGGTATAAAATTCCTAGAGGAATTTACAACGGCTACTCAGGATACGGTTTTTTAATCCAGATTGCGATTGATAATGCATTAATCCAAGGAATTTGAGCATTGTACAGATATGATCGAATGGTGAAAAGAAACTAGAAACCAGAAACTAATAGTAATAAACCTATTCTAAAAGCCAATGACTACGGTCAAGAATTCAACTACCGTCTCCATTTTTCGTTGCTCTTAGCATCTCGCGTTTTCCTGGAGGTCCCGGTAATCGTTCTATCACAAAGCCTGCTGCCTGCATAGCACGTCTCGCTGCTCCTTGAGCGCAGTAAGTAGTAAGCACCCCATTAGGTTTTAAGGAAGTAAACATTTTTAGGAATATGTCTTCTGTCCATAATTCTGGTTGAACTCTTGGTCCAAAGGCATCAAAGTAAATAAGATCAAAACGGTTTATATCTGTAATATCCTCAAACTTCTGGTGGCGCTTTGTTAGCGTAAAATCTTTAGAAATCTGAAAAGGCTGTTCCCAATATCCAGTATGCAATGCAGAAAAAACAGCTCGTGCTTGTTCTTCTTTAACATGAGCTGCATAGTCCATTTCTTGAGCCTCTTGAGCCGATACAGGAAATGCTTCTATCCCCATATAATCTATTTTCAAGCCAAGTGCTTTGGCCTTAAAAAAAGTGAGGAAGGCATTAAGCCCAGTACCAAAGCCTATTTCTAGAATGGAGATCGATGCAGTTACCTTGCTCGTGCATTTATCTGTGTAATACTGTAGGCCCGTTTCTAGAAATACGTGACGCGCTTCTTGAATAGCACCGTGCTTGCTGTGGTATTGCTCATTCCATTCTGGAATATGAATGGTTTTAGAACCATCACCCGTTGTGATGATTTTACGTTTCATTTATTTCTCCTTAATCAAAACCCCATCTGCCATAAAGCGCAATTCTCTTTGTGGCTCAGTAATGGCCGCAATTTCGGCTTCAGATTTTCCTCCATCTTTAGCCATATGCTGTAACTCATCTACAGAGACTTCCTCTAGGTAGGCCTTACCTTCTACTATTGCTTCACCTTCGGCATCAAGGGGTACAAAAAATCCATAATCCTTGAACTTCACAAAAACCTCTTCTTCTCCTGCATCCAAGCGCATCCAGCAACCTCTACTCTTACATACACTATTAATAGGTGCTTCAAACTTGACAATTGCAGTATCTCCAGCTTTTAAAGCTGCATATTGCTCGCCTATTTTAGAAGCCTGTATAGCGCCCTCACTATTAATCTTTGCACCATAACTTTCGTAAGGTGATTGTTGGGTTTCTGCTTTCGCAAAAGCGGTATCTCTCTGTTCACCAGCTATCTGGTTACAAGAAGCTATGGATAGCGTGATAATGAATACTACAAAATATTGTTTCATCTCTATAAGGTATTGAATGGTTAGCCGACAAAATTATGAATTATTAGACATCCTTAGGGTGTTTAATTCTTAAATTTGCACAGAATATACCAACCGCAATGAAGATAACTAAAAGAGAATCAAGTAAAATCCAAGATGTAGATTTTGACAATCTTTCTTTTGGGAGTCAATTTACAGATCACATGTTCCAATGTGATTTTGTAGACGGTGCGTGGCAAGAACCAGAAATAGTTCCTTATGGGCCAATGAGTATTGAGCCTAGTGCAAAAGTATTTCATTATGGTCAAGCTGTTTTTGAAGGAATGAAAGCCTTTAAAGATGATGCTGGTAAAACCTGGTTATTCAGACCTGAAGAAAACTGGGCGCGTATTAACAAGTCATCTGTGCGCCTTGCAATTCCGGAATTTCCTAAAGAGTATTTCTTTAAGGGCCTAGAAACCCTTCTCAAACTAGATAATGATTGGATTAAGTCTGGAGATGGAAATGCCATGTACATTCGTCCCTTTGTAATTGCAACGCAAAACGGTGTTTCTGCATCTCCTTCAGATCAGTATCGTTTTATGATTATCTGTGCGCCTGCACAGGCCTATTATTCTGGAGAAGTAAGTGTGCTGTTTGCAGAAAAATATAGCCGTGCAGCAGATGGTGGTGTAGGATTTGCAAAAGCAGCAGGAAACTATGCCTCGCAGTTCTATCCTACTAATCTTGCTAAAGAAAGTGGCTACCAGCAAATCGTTTGGACAGACGCTAGTACCCACCAATACTTAGAGGAGGCAGGTACTATGAATGTATTTTTTCGTGTAGGCGACACCCTTCTTACAGCCCCTAATAACGATCGCATTTTAGATGGAGTAACGCGTAAAAGTATTATACAATTAGCACAAGATGCTGGCGTGAATGTAGAAGTGCGCAGAGTAAGTGTAACCGAAATTGTGAGTGCAGCCCAAAAAGGTGAACTCAAAGAAATTTTTGGAGCAGGAACGGCAGCAGTGATAGTTCCTTTTAAAAGTTTTGGGCATAATGGCACAGATTACGCCCTTACCAATCAAGACGATAGCTATGCACTTCGTTTTAAAAAGGAACTTAAAGATATCCAGTACAATCGCGCAGTAGATGTGCACGGATGGAGGCAAGAAGTAAAGTAATTAAACTAGTATAGCATGTTATGTACTCTCTCATTGTGCAAAACCATAGTAGTTTCTGTACTTTGTATATAATCTAAAGTAGATAATCTATCGAGAATAAACCCCCTTAACTCATCTGAGTCCTTTACACCTATGTGCAAAATAAAATCATTATTGCCAGCCATATGAAATAATTGTATTACCCCAGGAAATTGAGAAGCCTTCTCTTTAAAATCTGCAATTATTGAACGATGTTGTTTATTGAGTTTTATGGCTAACATTACTTCAATATTAAGTCCTAACTTTTTATTGTCTATATGAGCGAAAGCCCCTTTTAAATATCCTTTCTGGATTAATTTTTTTATCCTGTCATGCGTGCTAGATTGTGCAATTTTAACCTTTGTTGCTATCTCTTTATTGGACAACCGAGCATTATTCAACAATAGGCTCAAAATCTGAATATCTTTCGAATCTAATTCTGTTTTCATTATCTAATCGATTTTTTTTCGGTAGTATTAAATTAATGAGGAATATTTTAGCTAAAAAACCCTATTTAATTTATAATTGTACGAAAATAATGAAATATTCAGAATTAAAAATAATCTAGTTATTTCCTTAAAAATGAATGAAATCAAAATATTTTCACCTGCAACAGTCGCAAATGTAGCCTGTGGATTTGATGTTCTAGGCTTTTGTCTAGATAATGTAGGTGATGAGATGGTCATTAGAAAGACTGACAAAAAAGAGATTAATATTACTAAAATAGAAGGGTTCCATGTGCCCTTTGAAATCCAAAAAAATGTTGCTGGAGTTTCTGCGCTAGCCATGTATGACGTTATTAAACCTGATTATGGTTTTGAAATTGAAATCTATAAAAACATAAAACCAGGTAGCGGCATAGGGAGTAGTGCTGCCAGTGCTGCTGGCAGTGTTTTTGGAATGAACGAACTGTTAGGGAGACCATTTAATAAAACCGAATTAACCCAATTTGCCATTAAAGGTGAAGCCTTAGCAAATGATTGTGAAGTTGCAGATAATGTTGCTGCAGCTTTGTTTGGAGGTTTTACTTTAGTAAAAAGCGTAACGCCTTTAGAGGTTCTGCAAATTCCTTCGCCTCAGCAACTTTATGCAACTATTATTCATCCCCAAATAGAAATCAAGACCTCTGAAGCTAGAGCCATTCTCCCAAAAGATATAAAACTTAAAGACGCAATTACCCAATGGGCAAATTTTGGAAGTTTGATTCACAGCTTGCATACTAACAATTACGAATTACTACGTAAATCATTACACGATGTTATTATAGAGCCATATAGAAGTAAATTGATTCCGCATTACAACGAGCTTAAAAAAGAAGCGATAAACGCAGGTGCTCTAGGCTCTGGAATTTCAGGTTCTGGACCATCAGTTTTTTCTTTAAGTAAAGGAATTGAGAATGCAAATGCCGTGAGAGATGCAATAAAAAAAGTGTACTCAAAAACTGGGATTGCATTTGACATTCACGTTTCAAGGATTAATAAGGAAGGGGTTAAGGTCATTTATTCCCATTAACTATAGAACAACAAACGCATGAAATATTATAGTTTACATAAAAAATCACCCAAGGTGTCTTTTATGGAAGCAGTAACAAACGCTTTAGCTCCAGATAAAGGTTTGTATTTTCCTGAAACGATTACCCCTTTATCTAAAGCATTTTTTGATAATATCAATACTTTATCAAATGATGAAATTGCTTTTGAAGCTATGAAGCAATTTGTATCACCTGATATCCCAGAAGATACTTTAAAGAGTATTATTAACGACACTCTATCTTTTAATTTTCCTATTGTAGAATTCAATAAGAATATTTCAACCTTAGAACTCTTTCACGGGCCAACCTTAGCATTTAAAGATGTTGGGGCTAGATTTATGGCACGTTGTTTGGGTTATTTTAACCAGAACAACACCCACGATGTTACTGTACTAGTAGCAACATCTGGTGATACAGGAGCTGCCGTAGCCAATGGCTTTTTAGGAGTTAAAGGTGTGAAGGTTGTAATTCTATACCCAAGTGGAAAAGTAAGTGCCATTCAAGAAAAACAATTAACTACCCTAGGACAAAACATTACCGCCTTAGAAGTAAAGGGCACCTTTGATGATTGCCAAGCTATGGTAAAAACTGCTTTTTTAGATAACCATCTTACTGAAAAAATGCAATTAACTTCAGCAAACTCTATAAATGTGGCACGCTGGTTACCACAATTATTATACTTTATGTTTGCCTATAAAAAATTAGGCACTAAATACGAAAACATTGTTTTTTCTGTTCCTAGCGGGAATTTGGGCAATGTGTGCGCTGGTATGATGGCGCAACAATTGGGATTACCTATTAGACATTTTATTGCCTCCAATAACGAAAATAATGTCGTGACTGAGTATCTAAAATCGCGTTTATACAAACCCAAACCAACTGTGCAAACTATAAGTAATGCTATGGATGTTGGAGACCCCAGTAACTTTATTCGTATTCAAGAAATTTATAACAATAAGTTTGAAACCTTAAGCTATAATCTCTCCTCTTTTAGTTTTTCAGATGATGATACTAAAGCTGCGATGCTAGAAGTTTATAAACATCATAATTATATTGCAGACCCGCACGGAGCGGTTGGCTATTTAGGCTGTAAAGCTTATTTAGAGAAGAACCCTAACGCGCATTGTGTGTTTTTAGAAACGGCACACCCCATCAAATTTTTAGATATTGTTGAAGATGTTATCAAAACAGAACAGGTCATACCAGAACAAATTCAATCTGTCCTAGGCAAAAAGAAAGTAACAACTACTATTACTACCTATGAAGATTTTAAAAAGTATTTATTAAAATAGCCAGTCTTATCAAGAAAACAGCTGTGCATTAAACCTAAAGCTGCAATAAAAATATCCAGTACAAGCGCGTGTCAGATGCGCACGAGCAGAGGCATGTTATGACTTAATTAATGAAAACTATATATTTGTAAATAATTGTCTAAAAAGATCTTACAAATATGAACAAGCAACTATCCATCACAGTTTTATCATTGATTTTATCTTTCACACTTCTAGGACAGAATAATTTTGTTTCAGGTTTTTATATAAATAAATCAGGAGATAAAATTATAGGTCTCATTCTAGAAGATGCAGCAGCTAATACCCCACAATCATTCCAATTTAAAAAAAATGATAATGACCAAGCATCATCCATTACTAAAAAAAATGCCATTACAGTATCTTTAGATAATCCTAGCGGAAGCAGATCATATACACTTAAACAAGTTCTCACTTATAAATCTAGTGACAACATAAATAAACTTGATAAACAACGTGATGTTAATTTTGAAAAACAAGAATTGTTCATTGAATCTATAATAGAAAGTGATATCTCTCTATATAGATTACGACAATCCAATTCACCAGACATTTTCTTTTATTCTGACAAAGAAAATCAGATTATAACACTAGTCTATAAACGATATATTGGTCTTGAAAATAAAATACAAACCAATAATAGTTACCAACAACAACTATCTACTGCTCTTATGTGCTCCGATGGTAATGGACTGGATTTTAGCACCCTCAATTATAATGAGAAATCATTGTCTAAAATTTTCCAATCCTATATAGCGTGTACGAATGCAAATATCAGTTTTATAAAACAGGAGAATCAAGAAAAATTATTTAATATAAAAGCTTTAGCTGGGATTGGGGCTTCTTCATTCAGCACGCCTACTGTTAGAGGGCTAGAAGCAGATTTTGGCAACGCAAATTACGTTACTTTTGGAATTGAATTGGAATATTTATTAAATAATAGCAGGAAATGGGGGCTTGTCCTAAACATCTCTAACTTTAATTTTTCTAATATCTCAACAAACGAAATCGAACTTAATTTCCCCGCTACTGGAACTTTTATTGCAGAAAATGAAGGAATTGTTCAAGGAATAGATTTAAACCTAGGCGCACGTCATTATTTATATCTTAATGATAACTCAGCATTTTTTCTGGGAGCTTTTGTAGGTTTTGACGTAGCTTCCGAGACAACGATTACTTTCCTCAACACTGCTAGAGATGAAGTAACCACTTCAGAAGGGGCGCCCAACGTTTTATTTGGAGCTGGATACCAATGGAAAAAAATAAGTCTAGAAGCAAAAATAGCCACTGCTAAAAATAACTTACGTGAGGGGACTCTTTTTAATAATTCTCAGTTTACGTATTCAAGTATAACATTGAGATATAGCTTATTGGATTTTTAACAAATAACTATTTACTATCATACTAACCCATTAAAAACGAGCATACGATGTTAAGAGGCAACAGTGGTTTAAAAATCAGACTTCTTATAGGAGTGGTTATTGTAGGGTTTGCCCTTTTAAAAAATTGCAGTAATAAGCAAGAAAACCCATATACAGGAAAAGTACAATCCATCACCATGACACCAGATCAGGAAATTGCGATTGGCTTACAACACGCCCCTGCAATGGCAGAACAACATGGCGGACTCTATCCAGATGAACGACTACAGACCTTTGTAAGACAGATAGGTGAAAAACTAGTAAATAATAGTATGGCTAGGGAAACTCCATATCGCTATGAGTTTCACTTACTACGCGATGAACAAACAATTAATGCCTTTGCTTTACCTGGTGGACAAATTTTTATCACCTATGCACTACTCTCAAAATTAGAAAATGAAGACCAAGTTGCTGGGGTGTTAGGACACGAGATTGGTCACGTTTTAGGAAAACATAGTGCAGAACGTGTGGCCAAATCAGAAATGTGGCAAACCATTTCTATGGGTGCAGAAGTAGGCGGTGGCGCCGGAGGTGCTGTAGGTGCCATAGGACAAAATGTATTATTAGGCAACGGCCGTGATGATGAGTTAGAGAGTGATGATTTAGGCGTTCAATTTATGATCAACTCGGGTTATAATCCTTATGAGATGATAGGCGTCATGCAAGTACTTAAAGCCGCTGCAGGTCCCAATCGCCAACCCGAATTTTCCAGTACGCATCCTGACCCAGAAAACCGTATTGAGCACATTAAAGAAAGTATCCAGAAGTATGGATATCAAGGTCCTGTGCAAGGATAAGGCAACTACAACCTTTTCGCTAAAAGGCATTAAAAACCTAGCTATAGCGAGGTTTTGTTTTTTATCTTTACAATCTCACTGTCAGGCTAAGCTTGTCGAAGTCCTGTAAGCCCTCGGCAAGATTAGGGTGGCAAAACAAAAATAGATTTGAACAAAAAAACCATCTTAATGATACTGGACGGTTGGGGTATGGCTCCAGACAAAACGGTATCTGCAGTAGATAAGGCCCAAACTCCTTTTATTGATAATCTCTATAATCAATACCCACATGCC
>JALZVV010000243.1 GCA_023299935.1 Dokdonia sp. | reverse complement strand
AAGCGGATATCCTTCTTGGCCTAAAAAGTCTGTTGGAAAATGTTCATCTCCTTCAAAACCTAATTCAATATCTCGACCATCATAAGGAACGTGTGCCGTCCCAAAAAAATAATCCCAAGTACTGAGGCTTAGTCCAAAATTAACACCATACTTTACATGATTAGGTAAATCTTTTGCGTGATGCCAGATGTGCATCTTTGGATTATTAAGAACATATTTAAGTGGGCCATAGTCCCAACCTATATTTGCGTGATTAAGATGACCTACGGTTAATTGGAAAAAGTGAACAATTGCAACTTGATGTACATCAAAACCACCTATAAGTGCTAACGGAATATACAAACAGGATTTATATACTACCGGTTCCATCCAGTGATATCGTAATTGGGCTGCAAAGGCCATCTCTTTTACAGAGTGGTGTATTTTATGAAAATTCCATAAGGCAGGTACGCGATGCAGTAAGCGATGCACCCACCATTGCGAAAAATCAGAAATTAGGAAAAATACGATCAGGCTAATACCAAATGGTAATGCATCTACATCAAAAACTTGCATACTAGGTAGGGATATTCCTATAGTGCCCAATGCGTCTTTAAAAGCAGCTTCAACGGTATTTGATAAGGCGATAAAAACAATGAGATTCAATAAAAAGAAATTGAAAAACATATAAAATGTGTCCAGCCAAAAATCTTTTCTAAAAATTTTTTGATCCTTACGCCAAGGGAATGCTATTTCTAAGGCCCAAACCACAAGTGAGGCGATAACCAGACCCCAGAAATAATTATTCCATTCTGACTGGAACAGTATCTCATTCTTGAGATAGTTCCAGTAACTAGGATAGGATTCTAAAAATATGTCAATATATTTTTTCATAGCAGCACTAAGGTATAAAAAAGGCACATTAAAATGTGCTCTCTTTTAGAATTATGTCGTCTGGTTTTATTCTTGTTTTACAGGGCAAGTACGTGCTCCTAGTATAGAATATATAGGACAAGTCCCTACTATAGCAGTAAGTGCAAATACTCCAGCTACAACAAGTCCTACAATTCCTAAGCTTCCAGAAATCTTGCCTGTAAAGAATAAGGCAATTAATGCGACAGCGATTACTAATCTGATAATCTTGTCAGTTCTTCCTACGTTTTTTTTCATGTTTATTGATTTAAGAGTTTGTAAATGCTTCAATAAGAAAATAAAGGATGGCAAAAATGACAGCGCAAATAATGCATACCCCAATTAACCTGAATACTTTATTTTTCATAATCCAAAGATCTCTTAAATGCTAATGTTATACTGTGACCATAGTCACAAGAGTACAATTCCTTCTGGTGTTTGACTTATTTTATCTTCTTTCTCTAGTTTTTTTAGAGTGCGACTTATGACTTCACGGGCAGTAGCAAGTTCATTAGCAATTTCCTGATGCGTAATTTTAATCACCGACTTATTAGAAAGTTCAATTTTTTTAACCAGATAATCATACAGGCGTTGGTCAATTTTATGAAAAAGTAATTGCTGTATGTTGTCTATTAAATCTGTATACCTAGTATCAAACTGAGCGTAAAATAGCTTGTTAAAACTTGGATATTGTTTGAGCCACAGAGCCACTTTTTCTATGGAAATAAGTAGTGCTTTAGTATCTTCTTCGGTAGTGGCTACAATCTGACTGGGGCTTCCTTTTAAGCAAGAAGAAAACGACATGACACAACTTTGTCCCGGTTTGATATAGTAGAGTAGCAAGCTACGATCATCGTGCTTTGTTGCCACTTTAATAAGGCCTTCCAGAACGATAGGTACACCAGGGATAAAACCATCCTGTTGTATCACTTCTTGCCCTTTGGGAATTTCCATTAATGAACATTCTTCCAGAAGTACCTCCACAAATGGAAGTTCTAGAAATGGCAATAGTACTTTGAGTTGGTGTGCGTTCATTGCAAACAATTAAAAAAAGGATACCTTAAAGATATCCTTTTGTTTATTATTTAACGCTTTCGCGAAAGCTTAACAGCATCCACCACCATCATAGTGAAAGGTAGAGTCACTTATGTATATTTCTTTTCCCTGTTGTGCTAGGTGGCCAGCGGTTTTATCGCAAACAGCAAGTGGTTGGTTTTTTAATAAAATATGACCAGCTTTATCATCAAAATAATCTTCTGCGCCATAGTAAATTGCGGCTTTTCCGGTAAAAATACACGGTCCATCCGCAGGCATAGGATCTTTAATGGCAGCAACCTCTATAGACTCAATGTATATTAACTCATCTGTAGGGTAATCTCCTGGATTAAGAATGCGATACGGCTTACGCGCGCGGATCTCTATGGTTCCAAAACCTACATCTGTTAAAGCCTTTACATATTCAGCAATAGGTAAACTTCCAGAAAGACAGAGGGCACGAAGGCGATCATCATCACGAAGGGTTTGATTCATCTCTTGCTCACAAGTAGGGTCACTCATTACAAGGCGACCGTGAGGTTTAAGTACACGGTACATCTCTTCGATCGCTTTTTTAAGGTCTTCTGCCTTAAAGATGTTGAAAAGACAGTTCTGTGCAGCTACATCAATGCTATTATCTGCCACAGGTAAGTTAAGTGCATCTCCTTTTTGTAGGTCTACAAACTCACTTTTAAACCAAGGGTTTAATTCTTCTGCCTCTTTAAAATTTTTGCGTGATGCTTCTAGCATTTCATCTACTACATCTACGCCTACAACTCCTCCTTTTGTTCTATTAAAATATGAAAATTGTAACAATTCCATTCCTCCACCTACACCTACATATAGCATTTTAGGTTCATTAGTAAGATCACGAGCGTTTACGGTGCTTCCGCAACCGTAATTCATCTCTTGCATGATTTTAGGAATCGTCAAACCAGGAAGTTCCCATATAGGATTTGTAGTACAGCAAAGTCCCACGTCTGGCGTTAATGCTGCTTCTTTATATAAATCGTTTGTTGCTTCTAAATAACTCATTATGGAGTGTTAAAGATTATGTGATTAAAGGCTAGGTCTTCTATGTCGCAAAAATAGGAATTACTTACGTTATTAAAGTGATTTAATCAATTCCGTAAATAGAGCAATCATTTTAGGTTCAGCCTTGCCAGCTACTTCAATAATATCGGGAATATTGATAGGTTGTAAATTATCCGGATCGCACTCATCTGTCAATACAGATACAGCAGCTACAGGCAAGCCTAAATGATTGGCAACAATGACCTCAGGAACAGTACTCATTCCCACAGCATCTGCCCCAATAATTTTGAGCATACGATACTCAGCTCGAGTTTCTAATTGCGGACCCACAACAGAGGCATATACTCCTTTATTAAGAGTTATTCCTTCTGCGCTTGCAATGGTTTCTAATTTGGTATTTAAGGCTTTGTCGTAAGGAGCACTCATATCTGTAAAACGCTCTCCTAATTTATCTACTCCCTTAAAAGCTAGTGGTGATCCTCCTTGCAAATTGATATGGTCATCAATAAGCATCAAGTTTCCTTTTTTAAAGTTTAGATTTACTGCTCCAGCAGCATTAGAAACTAATAGCTGTTTTATGCCTAATGCCTTCATAATGCGCACCGGGAAAGTTACGTCCTGTAAACTATAGCCTTCATATACGTGAAAACGTCCAGACATCACAATTACCTTTTTTCCTGCTAGGGAACCATAAATAAGTTTGCCCGTATGGAACTCAACGGTAGCCGTTGGGAAATTAGGAATATGATTGTAGCTCACTTCCTTTTCGATATTTATTTTGTCTACTAATTTGCCTAGTCCTGTGCCTAAGATAATTCCTATTTCAGGATTAGTAAATCCTTTCTTTTTAAGGTAGTCTGTAGTTTCTGTAATGAATTCTTGCATGCCGTTATTGACGGATTATTTTAAGCGTTTTTTTCTTTTCACCTTCAATCAATTGAACAAAATAAACACCAGGAAGAACATTTGATAAGTCTATAGTTTGTGTACCTGTTTGTTCAAGTATTTTTTTTCCCAAAGTGTCATATAAGGCTACTTCAATATTCTGTGTCGGACTAGAGATATTAATAATATCATTGGTAGGGTTAGGGAAAATAGTAGTTGTTGCAATCGTATTGTCTTCTAGATTTAACAAAGAACAATCTGCTCCTTCAAGTGCTCCTAGTGTCGCACGACCCCATAGCACATCTGCTTGGACACATTGTATAATGATATAATCAAAATCTGTCAGTTCAACATCTTCAGGAAGTTCAAAGATTTTTAAACCCGTTATAGGATCGCCCATATCCTGTCCGCCATTATCATCTTGTAACGGCTCTGTAGTAATTTCTAGTTCTGTACCCCCTTGTTCAAGGCGCTCCGTGGTTGATAGAAAAACACGTAATTCTAGACCTTGGATGGTGGCAAAATTCTCTTGAAAAATCACTTGTTTAGTGCCGTCTAATTCAAACTGCAATACTGCAGTCCCTTCTACAGGATAAACTTCTGGCTCATCAATAGGAATAAGGAGATCTTGACGACTACATTGTCCTCGGGCAGTGAAAATAGATACAGAAAAAATGAGTAAAAATAAATATTTAATCACTCGATTATTTATTATAGTTAGTATTTCAAAGATACTGCATAAATTCTGGGTAGGGTTTTAAATCTTCTGCATAATCTATGTCATTTAACATTTCTAACTTATGTAAGCTCTTGTCTTTAAGGTCTGCTAAGGTTGCATCAAATACTGTTGCTGTTCCCCATTCTTTATTAGAAAAGACTTGTGGGATTAAAGTTTTCATACCTAACAGATAGTATCCACCATCTTGGGCTGGACCAATTACTGTATCGTGCGTGTCTAAGGCTGTAAAAGCCTCTAGTATATGTTTAGGTCGTAAATCGTATAAGTCAGAACCTACAATAATTACTTTTTGATGACCGGCAGCAAAAGCCTTTGTAAAAGCGTGCTCCATACGATTGCCTAAATCGTCTCCTTGCTGTTGAAATTTTTTAAAATCTGCTGCTGGCCATATATCATTAGGACGTACTGCAACAGAATATCCTACCCAGCGCTCACAATCAATTTGACTAACCACCTCCTTAGTGTGTTGCAAGAGTTTCTTGTAAATAGTTAGAGCATTTTTCTGTCCTATGCCTTTAGCAAGTCTGGATTTGACTTTTCCTAATTCAGGATTACGGGTAAAAATAAGAATGCAATTACTCATAACTAGGTCGGTCGGATATTTTTATTCCTGTCTTTAGATATTTTGCCCAGTTCTTGTCAAAAGTATGAACAGAATCGGTTACTTTTTCTTGTACATTAACAATCTTATAACCTGCATCTTTCCAGGCAAATATGCTTCCGTAAAGATTTTTGACATTGGTAAATCCTACTTTTTGCAGCTGCTCGCCAAAATCTTCTGAACGCACTCCAACTGAGCAATAGACAACTATGGGTGTATTTTTGTTTGCTTTCGCGAAAGCGTAAATCTCCTCATCCATTTTTTCTGAAACCCATATTGCTCCTGGGATATGACTCACTTCATACTCTTCTTTCATACGAGTATCCAATATGAGATAGTGTCCCGGATTTTTATGCAATTGCTCCACCGAAATATACGGCACTGTTCTCTGGTTATACTCTTTGAGCAATATATCCCTGTCTGATTGCGCAGCGGCGATAAGACTTGTTACAAACAATATGGAGAACAACTTGAAGTTCATTATGTTATTAAGCCACGGTTCCTTGACAGCTACTTCCTGCTCCAGCGGTACAACCGTAACAGTGCTGGGATATTACAATATCCCGGTCTAATAAGATATCTTCATTATACTGAGAGATGTGTTTAATTTTACTATTTACAGGGAGTTGAAGCATCTGATTGAAGTCACAATCAAACAAATAACCATCCCAACTTATAGAAATAGTGTTGGTAC
The DNA here is from genome assembly GCA_023299935.1 of Dokdonia sp. Taxonomy (GTDB): domain Bacteria; phylum Bacteroidota; class Bacteroidia; order Flavobacteriales; family Flavobacteriaceae; genus Dokdonia. The sequence continues at coordinate 14,770 of JALZVV010000243.1, read as the reverse complement.
ACATCACACTCTCTACAGCCATAGGATTGTATGCTTCTACTAATTGGTACATATAGTCCTCATAGTTTTCTGAAGCGATGAGGTAGTCTAAAAATCGAGCGATTGGAAGATTAGTAATAGCAAAAAGATTATGGAATTGTATTCCAAAATCTTCCATCAAAGCCTTTTTAAAATCTTTTTCCATACTCGCTTGGTCTCCCGGTAAGAAAGCTCCAGATGGATTATACACTAAGTCTAATCTTAAGTCGCTATCGGGCATCCCATACCCACGTTCATTAAGTTCTTGTAGTGCTTTTATTGATTTATCAAAAACGCCATCTCCACGCTGTTTATCTGTTTTGCCACGAGTCCAGTGTGGCATAGAAGAGACTACGTGCACATTGTGTTTCTTAAAGAAATCAGGTAAGTCGTAGTATTTTTTATTAGCTCTAATAATGGTAAGATTACTACGTACAATAAAATCTTTTATTCCTGCTTTACTGGCTTCTTCTACAAAGCGTCTAAAGTGAGGATTCATTTCTGGCGCACCGCCTGTAAGGTCCAGTGTATGTGCTCCCGTATTGCGTATCACCTCTAGACATTCTTCCATAGTTTCCCAGGTCATAATCTCTTTACGATCAGGGCCTGCATCTACATGGCAATGGTCACAGACCTGATTGCACATATAACCTACATTAATTTGTAGAATTTCTAGCTTACGAGGACGTAATGGAAACTGATTGGTTTCCTTTATTTTTTTTGCAAACGTAGGTAGTTCATCCTTAAAAATCCCATTAGATAGAATTTCTAATTGTTTATTGGCTTGGGCAAGTTCATTGCCTGTTTTTTTAAGCGATTTGGTTGCTCCCATAATATATTTTGTGCGGGTTGCTTTTTTTTAGCGAAAGCTAAAGATTCCTTTAGATTAATGTTAACCGTCTAGTTTATTTACTTTATTCATCATCATCACTCCGTGAACGAGAGTGGCTCCACTTTTTATGGCTGCTCCTACATGAACGGCTTCCATCATCTCTTTATTTGTAATGCCTCGTTGTAAACCATCTTTTGTATACGCATCTATACAATAAGGGCATTGTTCTGTATGAGCAACGGCAAGTGCGATTAGGGATTTCTCACGTTGGGTGAGCTCACCTTCTTGGAAAACAGCACCGTAATAGTCAAAAAATTTATTTCCTAATTCTTCACTCCATTCAGTGATTTTACCAAATTTTCTTAAATCTTTTGGGTCGTAATATTGATCTGCCATCTGCTTGTCTAGTTTAATTCTGGTAAATATACTGTTAATCGCATCTTTGTACAATTACTTACAAAAGATGAATTCGTATTTTTTGTAATTTTTTTCTTAAAAAAGTACTTGCTATCTATAAATAAGATTTTATATTTGCATCCGCTTATGCGAGGTACCTTAGCTCAGTTGGTAGAGCAACGGACTGAAAATCCGTGTGTCCCTGGTTCGATTCCTGGAGGTACCACATTAAAACCCGATCTTTTGATCGGGTTTTTTGTTTTATTTAAAGATAAAAAGGGGTTAATCTCAAGTAACATCATAAGACTCGAGTTCTTCTTCTAATTCTTCTCTAAGATCAATATCTCCAATGGTTTTATTAATCTCATTGCCTATCCAAATAAGTGTGAGTACTGTTGGGATAATAATGGGTAGTGCATACCAGAAGTCAAACTCATCTATCTTGCCTATGTTATAATTAATCACTCCTAATAATTGAAAAAGGAACATAATTAAAGGAACAAGAATTGCCCATTTCCACCAGTGGCGTGAGGTAATGAACCATAAAGAAGTAATAGTTACAAAGGTGATTTTAGAAAATAGGGCGTGAATATAGGCTTGGGCACTACTGAATCCTTTACTATTTACAGTGAAAAAGGAAGTCTCCCAGACCTTAGAATCGTCTGGGGCATATTTGTATAAATAAAATAAAAAAGGTGTGATAGCAAGAAATAATGCGATCACACCTCCAATGATAAGACGACGCCTTCTATCCGTTTGGTGGAACTTCGTATTTGAGTTTGTCGATACTTCTTTCATTTGGGGCTGCATTTACAGTTACACTAACTGCAAGAATCATAACTGCACATACCGCAGCGAAAATCACTTTTTTCATAATAACGAGTGTTAATTAAGATTAATAATTATATAAAATTCAACCTTATTACCGTTATAATGAAAGTTTCAAATCATTTCTTATTCTTGTTTTTTTAACTGTTGTGCATAAAAATAATGATTTTTAAAATCTACTCGTTCATAAACTTTCATTTTTCGTTATAACGCAAGTATTTTGTTAATAACTGTCCGATTTTGCAGGCAAGAAGTCTTTTATCATTCCATTAACAGCATGAGCGTTTTCAATTTGTATTTTTGATACTTTGTAAAATGACAGATGCAATTAGTAATTGACGTAGGAAATACAAGAGTGAAGGCGGGTGTTTTTGATACTACTATGCTTAAAGAAATGGTAGTTATCGATAAAGGTCGTTTTAGTGAAGAGATTAACCGTTTGGCTGGTAGCTTACCTATAAAAAAAGCTATTATTTCATCGGTAGGAAAACTTTCTGATAAGCAACAACGATCCATTCAATTGAGATTCCCAACGACTATATTATCATATACTACTCCAGTGCCTTTTGAGAATTTGTATTCAACACCTGAGACTTTGGGCGTGGATAGAATAGGTTTGATGGCCGCTTTCGCGAAAGCATATCCTGAACAATCAGGATTAGTAATAGATGCAGGTTCCTGTATTACCTATGATTATATGAATAACAAAAATCAATATATAGGAGGGGCGATTTCACCTGGGATAAGATTGCGTTATGAAGCGATGCATAATTATACAGCTAAGCTTCCGTTATTGGATATTCCTGATAACTTTTCTTTGATTGGGGAGACCACAGAAACTGCAATGCACTCTGGAGTAATCAAAGGTGTTTTAAGTGAAATTGATGGTGTCATTGAACAATATAAACAAGAATATAATATTCAAGTAGTTGTAATTACTGGAGGTAATGGAGAATTCTTGTCAAAACGATTAAAAAATAGCATCTTTGCGCACTCTAATTTTGTGCTGGAGGGCTTAAATTACATTTTAACACAAACGAATGATTAAAAAGATTGTAATCCTTATGACGCTTGTACTTGCGAGTACAGTATACGGCCAGGAAGGCGGTACCTCCTCTCCATATTCTTTTTATGGTATAGGACTGCAGCAATTTAGAGGCACAGTTGAGAACAAAGCTATGGGAGGTTTAAGCCTTTATAGTGATAGCTTGCATCTGAATATTACTAACCCAGCCCAATTAGGTAAATTGCGTTTTGTTAACTTTACTGTTGGAGGTAATATAAATGCCACTTCTTTTGAAGAGAATGGTAATGAAAGCAATACCACAGATACTACATTTGATTATTTCGCATTAGGGTTTCCTATTTCTACGAAAGCAGCATTTAGTTTTGGCTTAATGCCATGGACTACTGTAGGTTATGATATCGATGATTCAGATGATACAGTGAATAATAGGTTTACAGGTCAAGGGGGTACAAATAGGGTTTTCCTTTCTGGAGGTTATGAACTAAGTAAAGGATTGTATCTAGGAGCTACTGCAGCCTATCATTTTGGAAATATCCAAAATGAAGCTTTGCGCACTCAAGATGAAGTAGAGTTAGGTACCCTAGAAGCCAATCGCACAGATTTTGCCGGTTTTACCTGGGAATTTGGTGCGCAATTTGAGAAGAAAATTTCAAAAAAATTAGAGATTCGGGCCTCCTTACAATACAACGTAGCTTCAGAAATTTCTGCAGAGAGTACTAGAGATATCTCTTCTGTATTTTTTACTGATCTCGGACTCGTAACAGAAATTGATACTGTAGAAGATCTTGTAGAGGATTCTAATTTTAGCTTGCCGTCAACAGTAATCGCAGGCCTTGGAATAGGAGAAGCAAATAAATGGTTCTTTGGCGGGGAGTTTAGTGCCAGTGAGACTAGTAACTTTTTCAATGCTTCTTTTAGAAATGGCGGAGTGCAATTTATAGATTCTTTTTCGTACAAAGCAGGGGGCTTCTATATCCCTAATTACAATTCTATTAGAAGTTATTTTGAGCGTATTACCTACAGGGCTGGGATTCGCTATGAAGAACTTGGATTGCGTATCTCAAATCAGGACATAAACGAGTTTGGCATATCTTTTGGACTAGGACTACCAGCTAGAAGAAATATTAGTAATCTAAATCTTACTTTTGAATACGGACAGCGAGGAACAACAGAAGCAAATCTTGTGCAAGAGGATTTTATCAATGTAGGAATAAGTTTATCACTAAACGACATTTGGTTCCTGAAAAGAAAATTTAATTAATAGCATAAAACCAAGAACGATGATGACTAAAATAACCACACTTTTTACAGCACTTATGCTCTTTGCAGGAATTGCAGGAGTCAACGCTCAAATAAGCGAAGAGTGTATGACTACGGGGTCTGTTTTTAATGAAGCAGCTAAGGTGAAGAACTGGGAAACAGCAAGACCACATTTTGAAAAGCTAAGAAAAGATTGCCCTACATGGTCGCTAGCTTTATATCAGAGAGGAGCTCAAATGCTCAAGGCTGATCTTAAGAAAGCAACAGGGGCTCAAAAAACAGCCGTAGCTCAAGATTTAATTCTATTAATGAAGCAAAGAGAGCAGTATTTTCCTGCAAAAACACCTAAAGGTAAAAATGCAGCAGATCAAGCTCAAATTATGTTTGATAATAAGATAGGAACTAAGAAAGCACAGTTTGATGCATTTAAGAATGCTTTTAATACAGACGCAAATTCGATCACTAGTGCTAAGAGTATCTATACTAGATTTAAGCTTGCGGTAGATCTATATAAATCTGGAGAAATACAATTACAAGAAGTATATGACTTATATGATACCACGCAGTTAAAGCTCAACAAGGAGGCTTCTAATCTAGATGGTAAATTGCAGAAGCTTACCGAAAAGGAGAATGCAGGTCAGCCACTTTCTGCTAAAGAAGCAAAACGTGCTAAAGGGTACAGAACAAACCTTAAAGCTTTTGGAATCTTTGGTAGTAGTACAGACGGAGCATTAGGAGAGTTAGGTAACTGTGATAATTTGATACCATTATATCAAAAGGAATTTGATTCTAATAAAAATGATATTAACTGGATTAAGAAAGCCGCAGGTAGATTAGCAGGGAAAGATTGTACAGATTCTAGTTTATTCCAGAATCTTGTAGGAGAATTACATAGGCTTGAACCATCTGCAAAGAGTGCTAAATATTTAGGAATTCTTGCAGGTAAAAAAGGAGATGTAGCAGGAGAGGCAAGATATTATCAAGAGTCTATTGATCTTGAAACAGATCCGTTAGAAAGAGCAGATGCTTACTATAGACTAGCGACTAAAGCTAAGAAAGAAGGAAGCTACGGTAAGGCAAGAGGTTTATATAACAAAGCCCTAGCAGAAAATCCATCTATGGGAAAATGTTACCTAAGTATTGCAGCAATGTATGCAGCTAGTGCAAATAACTGTGGAGCTAACGTATTTGATAAAAGAGCCGTATACTGGTTAGCTGCAAATACTGCAGAGCGTGCTGGTCGTGTAAGTCCATCACTTGCTAAAACAGCAAACGGTACGGCAGCATCTTACAGAGCAAAAGCTCCAGATAAGGCTATGATCTTTGAAGGAAACAAGCAAGGGGCTACGGTAAAGATTGGATGTTGGATAGGATCTAGTGTTAGAGTACCTAAACTTTAATGAATAGAAGATTTACATATAGTTTATACTTAGTCACAGCTTTTGCTGTGACTTTGTTTTTTAGTAGCTGTAAAGGCAGGGGAGAAGAGCTTCGCAAATCGCGAATTAAGTCAGACGGGCCCATAGCAGAGGGTACAGGGATAAACTTGAAGTATACAGACTCTGGTAAAGTTACAACCCATCTCAAAGCTGCGAGAATGCTTAATTATGCAAATGCAGGCTTTCCCTATCAGGAGTTTCCAGATGGAGTAGAGGTTACCTTTACAGATGAAGAAGGAAAAGAAAGTATTATTACTTCAGAGTATGCTGTACGCTATGAAGAGACCGCACTTATAGATCTTCAAAAAAACGTAAAACTTTTTACTAGTGATTCGGCAACACTCAATGCATCCCAACTGTATTGGGATCAAGCAAATAACTGGATATTTACAGATCAACCCTATCGCTTAGTAACGGCAGATGGGTCAAGTAATGATGGTGATCTCTTTGATTCTAATAAAGACTTCACGAATTTTGTATCTTTAAATAACGTAAGTAAACAATACGTCCAAGAAGAATCTTCAGAACAATGATGCGATACGCAAAATTTACCGAGTGGCTGTATGCCGTAGTAGCTGTACTAGCAGGAATAGAAACCTATGCAAAATGGGGAGAAGATAGAAACAAAGCCTATTTGTTCTTGTTTTTTACCATCATAAGTATTGGTATGTTTTTTTTTAGAAGGCATTTCCGCAAGAAATTTGAGAAAAGAAATAATCAGTAAATGGGAGGCCTAGAACTTCAGATACTCGTTATCGTTGTTTCTCTTATACTGTCTGCATTTTTTTCTGGAATGGAAATCGCCTATGTTTCGGCGAATAAGATTCATATTGAAATTGAGAAGAAGCAAAAGGATTTTCTATCTAATATTCTCACTAAACTTACCACTAAACCTTCAAGATTTATAGCTACTATGCTCTTGGGTAATAATATTGCACTAGTGGTTTATGGGTATTACATGGGAGATGTGTTGCAAGAATGGTTGGTTGGATTGCCTTATGGCGAAAATATGAATGGGTTGCATAATCTGGCTACCGAATTTAGTTTACTCACTCAGACGATAATCTCAACCCTTGTTATTTTACTCACAGCAGAGTTTCTTCCTAAAGTATTCTTTCAAGTCTATGCTAATAAGTTATTGAAGATATTTGCCATACCAGCCTACTTTTTCTATCTGCTATTTGGAATCTTGAGCACCTTTATAATCTGGATTTCTGACGTTGTCTTGAAACGATTTTTTAAAACTGAAGGTGATGAGGTGCAACTGGCGTTTACAAAAGTGGAGCTAGGCAACTATATTTCAGAGCAAATGGAAGCCGTATCTGACCAGGAAGAGGTGGATACAGAAATACAAATTTTTCAGAACGCCTTAGAATTTTCTGAAGTAAAATCTAGGGAAGTTATGATTCCGCGCACAGAAATAATGGCGGTAGACGAGCGTACGCCACCTAAAGAATTGCGAGATAAATTTATAGAGACAGGTTTTTCTAAAATACTATTGTATAAGGATACAATGGATGATATTATAGGCTATGTACACTCATTTGCCTTATTTAAAAAACCTAAAACAATAAGCAGTGTATTAATGCCTGTAATTTATGTCCCAGAAACGATGTTAGTTAAAGACGTGCTTAACGTGCTTACTAAAAAGCGTAAGAGTATAGCAGTAGTTATTGATGAGTATGGCGGTACCAGTGGTATGATGACTGTTGAGGATATTGTAGAAGAACTTTTTGGAGAAATAGAAGATGAGCACGATAGTCTTATCCTTGAAGCACAAAAAATTAATGAATCCACCTATAGACTATCTGCTAGGCTAGAGGTTGACTATCTCAATGAAATCTACAAAATGAATTTGCCAGAAAGTGAAAACTACGAAACCTTAGGAGGATTAGTAGTGCATCATACAGAAGGGATACCTAAGGAAGGCGAAATCATAATTGTAGGAAATGTCTCTTTCCATATTAAAGAGACCTCTAGCACAAAAATCGAGCGTATTGAAGTGCGTCTTGAAGAAGAGTAAAACAGAGCACTTTTTTGTTTTTTATTTTATGAGAAAATGGTATTTTCGCGCACTATTGTAGCTTAAACATATTACTATGGCAATTTTAAATAAAATAAGACAGAGATCACTTTTCTTAATTATAATAATAGCACTAGCATTATTTTCATTTGTACTTGCAGATGTATTTAAGAATGGTGGATTTGACTCAGCTAAGCAAAACAGAGTTGCTACTATTAACGGGGTAAATATTGATCGTGAAGATTTCTCTAGAAAAGTAGAACAACAAACACGTAATCTTGGACCTGGATCCACACAAACTAGAGCGGTAAATACCGTTTGGGATCAGGAGGTTAATCGTGTAGTTTTGGAAGAGCAATATGAAGAACTTGGTATTGAAATAGGTCCAGATAGGTTAAATGAGCTGTTAAAGACAAGATTTCAAAATGATCCAACTTTTCAAGACACAGACGGCTTCTTCTCAGAAGGGAAAATGCAAGAGTATATTGCAACTATTAAAGAAGGTAATCCAGAAGCATATTCTAGATGGGTAGATATTGAGCAGGCAACAATAACTACGGAGAAGCAAAACATTTACAATAACCTAGTGAAGGCAGGTATAGGGGCAACCTTAAAAGACGGTGAAGTTGCTTACAGGTTAGATGGTAATAAGGTAGATATACAATATGTACAGATTCCTTATACGTCTAAATCAGATGACGGTTTTGAAGTAAGTAAAGAAGAGATAGCTTCTTATATCAAAAATCATAGTGAAGATTTTAAAACCGAGGCTTCAAGAAGTATCAGATATGTTAAGTTTGAAGAGAAAGCGTCATTAGAAGATGAGAATGGTCTAAAAGCAACAATGGCTAATCTTAATAATGTGCGTGTACTGCCTAATAGAGCTACTAAGGTTAACGATACTTTACCTGGATTTGCAGAAGTGCAGGATATAGCAGAGTTCGTTTCAGAAAATTCCGATCTTCCATATCAAGATCGTTTTCTTCTTAAAAGTCAACTTTCAAAAACTGCTGCCGATACCTTAATGACTATGAGTGCTGGAACAATCTATGGGCCTTATAGTGATGGAGGTTATATGAAGTTAGACAGAGTTGTAGCTACAAAACAAGTTCCAGATTCTGTAAATACACGTCATATATTATTGGCATATCAAGGTGCATTGCGTTCTCAGGCTACTAGAACTAAAGATGAGGCTAAGGCAACTGGAGATAGTTTACTTGCTGTAATCAAAAGAAGCAAATCTAAGTTTAGTGATTTAGCTGCAGCATTTTCAGATGATCAAGGTAGTAAGAACAATGGAGGGGAATATAAGAGTACTCCATATGGACAGTTTGCAACAGAGTATAACGATTTTGCCTTTGATGGTAGAGTAGGGAATCTTGACTTAGTAGAAACAGATTTTGGATTCCATATCATAGAGGTTCAAAAACAAGTAGGTAGTAGTAAGGCAATGAAAATTGCTACAGTTGCAAAAGAAATACTAGCTTCTGATAAAACAATTTCTGAAACCTATAACACAACCCAAAAATTTGAAATAGCTGCAAGAGATGGAGATTTTGCTGAGGTAGCTAAGGAGAAAGGATATGCATTGCGTCCGGTAAACCGTATGCTTGCTATGGAAGAGAGTTTACCTGGTGAAGGTAGTCAGAGAGAAATCGTACAATGGTCTTTTGAAGAGGGTACCAAGTTGGGTGATATTAAACGTTTTCAAACCAATGAAGGTTATATTGTAGCTCAAGTTTCAACCAAGAGAAAAGAAGGTCTTATGGCTGTGGAGGATGTGTCTGGAAGAATTACACCTATAATAAGAAATGAAAAGAAAGCAGCTGCAATCATTTCTGGAATTTCCGGAACGGATTTAGATGCTATTGCCAGTAGTAATGGACAAACAGTTAAAACGGCTGGAGCTCTTAACATGGGTAATACAACTATTGCAGGCGCAGGGAATGAACCTAAAGTGGTAGGAGCTGCGTTTGCTCTTAAAGAAGGTGAAGTTTCTGAGCCTATAGAAGGAGAAAGAGGTGTTTATATAGTAAAGGCTACCGCTATTACTGAAGCACCAGCTTTAGATAACTATGGAGTATATGCTAATCAAGCAACTAATGCTGCAAGAGCTGGCGTAACCGCTAAGGTATTAGAAGCGCTGAAGTCTGCTGCAGATATAGAAGATAATAGAGCTACTTTTTACTAAGAAGGAGTTTTAAATAATAGGATAAAGGGTCGCGGGAGCGGCCCTTTTTTTATAGAACCATTTCTCTATAAGGAATAATGGTGTCAAAGCCTTTGTTCTGGAAGTATGTCCTTTCTTGAGCCCCACCTGTAGCGAGAATAAAATCACCGCCCCAACCACCTAGACTTTTAATACAACGTGGGTAGTCTTTAAAGAGTTGTTCCTTTATAGTAGGTGTTTTAATTATACTGGCAATAATGGATTCATGCTGCTCCATTAAATCTTCAAATACTGTTATCGAGTCGCAACTAATAATAGCTTCTGTGAGTTTTGAAATTTTTTGAATAGCAGTTTCTACGTTGTTAGTAGTAGCCTTTCTGTAGTGCTGTATACTTTCTCTGCTATTCTGTTTGCGATTTAGATACACAAAAAATAACTCTTCGGTAAAATTGGGATTGAATACAACCTTTTTATTTTGAGGAAGACTATTGATTATTTGATAGGAAATAGGGCCTTGAGCTGCTGCGCAAGCAATATCATATCCACTACCTCCAAAAGTGTTTTCTAATAATTCATAAGGGCTAATTACTGCCCATTGAGCGATATTGGTAATGAGCGTAGAACTAGAACCGAGTCCCCACGATTTATCAAACTCTAATCTGCTCTTAAAGGAAACCCCTTTTTTAAAAATATTCGGGTTTAACCTTTGCACTTCCCTTAGAATATGATGTAATCGTATTAATACGGTATCCTCAGAGTCCAAAGTTTTTTCTAGGGGCAATTTAAAAGTTTCATCTATCCACAACGTATCATTCTCAAGAAAGCTTTGCCAGGTGATCTGAGATGTCTCTAAGGGTGTAACCTCAAGAATTTGTCCTCTCTTTGTAGGAACTGCGAGCGATAATGCGCCGTCTAGAACGACATATTCCCCAGTTAGTAATAATTTACCGTGACTATAAAAACGTTGTGTCACGAGCGTAGATTTTCTATAAAAGAAACCGCTCCGCTATGGGTTACGGGCGTTTCTTTAAAATGATGGACAGCTGCTTTTTTCTCAGCTGGAGTAGCCTCCATCTGATTGAGAATATTCATGAGGTGCATTTTCATATGGCCTTGTTGGATACCTGTGGTGGTAAGCGATTTTACAGCAGCAAAATTTTGAGCGAGTCCTGCCACAGCAACAATTTGCATTAATTCCTGTGCTGATGGATTTTGTAATAATGCTAAGGACCATTTTACTAATGGATGCAGTTTAGTCAACCCTCCTACAGTACCTAAGGCTAATGGCAATTCAATCCAAAAAGTAAAAACATCGTCTTCAATTTGCGCTCCTGTTAGACTAGCATAACTTCCGTTGCGCGCAGCATAAGCGTGAACACCTGCTTCAACAGCTCTAAAGTCATTACCCGTAGCCAGGACTACCGCATCAACCCCATTCATAATACCCTTATTATGTGTTACGGCGCGATAGGGCTCTACTTCGGCAATATGGATAGCTTGGACAAATTTTTCGGCAAACTCCCGGCCTTCAATACCTTTTTCTGTGAGCTGGTCTAAAGAACAACTCACTGTGGCACGAACGATACATTCTGGCACATAATTAGAAAGGATGCTCATAATGATGTTGAGTTCGCTTTCGCGAAAGCGGGAATCATTTTCAAAATTGTCCTCTAGGGTTTTGGCAAATTGTTCCAAGCAACTATTAATAAAATTGGCTCCCATCGCATCTAGTGTGTTGAAGGTGCAATGCAGCTGGTAATAGTTAAAAATTTCTGCCGTTTTATCTCGCAGTTCAATATCAAGAATACCGCCACCACGTTTTTTCATATTGGAGGTAATAGCCTTAGTGTCTTGTCTAAATTTGGGTGCTATTATTGCGAAGAATTCCTTTAGTAATAAAGGATCTCCAGTATATGTAAAATGGACTTGGCCTACTTTTTTAGTGTTTAAAATTTCTGTTTTAAAACCACCACGTTCTCCCCAGAATTTAGCTGCTTTACTTGCAGCAGCCACTACAGAACTTTCTTCTATAGCCATAGGGATGGCGTACAATCGTCCATTGATTAAAAAATTAGGAGCTACGCCTAAGGGTAGGTAATAGTTACTAATCGTATTTTCTATAAACTCATCGTGTAGCTGTTGCAGTTTGCTGTCAGAATTCCAATAGGTTTGTAAAAGCGCTGTAGCGTCAAGATTTCCATCAAAATAATGTTCAGTTATCCAGCTTATTTTTTCAGCTTTAGAAAGCTTAGAAAAACCACTTACAGGCGTACTCATACGATAGTCTTTTATACAGTTACGAAGATAATGAGAAAGTTAGGAAAGCCTTCTAAGATGTTTTTTTAATTAAGGGCACAATTCTTAACAATAGGCTAGTATTTAACATCAAATTGCCTGTTTTCTCCTCTTTTTTTAGTAAAATTGGCAACCTTATTACATTATCACTGCATATTATGAGATTATCATTTTTATTTACAAGTATTATTCTGTTAAACGTGAGCGTTTTAACGGCTCAGAAAAAGTCCATTTCACTTGAGGATATATGGAAAAACAATACGTTTAGAACAGAACGATTGCAAGCATTACATCCTATGGCGAATGGCAAGGAGTATGCAGTTCAGAATTTTGACAGAAATGCACGAGTAGGAACTGTAGATATTTTTAGTTATGAAAGTGGTCAAAAAGTGCGTACTGCGGTAAGTACAACAGCTATTAATGGCTTAGATTATTTTATTAGTTATGAGTTTGGCCCTAAAGAAGAGCAGGTCCTACTTTCTACTAAACTGCAGTCCATTTATAGAAGAAGTTCGCTAGGAGAATATTATGTGTACAATACGCTTTCGCGAAAGCTAACAAAAGTAGCAGACGAACTTATCCAAGAGCCTACCTTCTCTCCAGATGGTAAAAAGATTGCTTACGGGAGAGATAACAACCTTTTTATTCTAGATATCGACAAGGGAGTGACTGCGCAAATTACTACTAATGGCGAAAAGAATACAATAATTAATGGAATTACAGACTGGGTATACGAAGAAGAATTTGCTTTTGTACGTGCCTTTGATTGGAGTGCAGATAGTAAGCATCTAGCCTATATTATGTTTGATGAGACTAAAGTTCCAGAATTCTCTATGGATAGATATGGAAAGGAATTATACCAAACACAAGATGTGTTTAAATATCCAAAAGCTGGAGAAGCAAATGCCGAAGTTTCTGTACGTGTTTTTGATGTAGATAAAAAGCAACTTTCTATTTTGGATTTTGCTACCAAAGATGCTTACTATGTGCCTAGGATAAAATGGACAAAAGATAAAGATGTATTATCTGTGCAAACCCTCAATAGGCATCAAAATGTTTTAAAATTATATGCTTTTGATAAGACCAATCAAAAGGTGACTACACTTCTTGAAGAAAGAGATGCAGCTTATGTAGATGTAACAGATAATCTAACTTTTCTGGAAGACAATAGTTTTATCTGGACGAGTGAGAAGGATGGTTGGAACCATATCTACCATCACAATGCAGATGGATCTGTGAGTGCGCAAGTGACTTCTGGAAATTGGGAAGTGACCGCTTATTATGGTTATGATCAGAATACAGATCGCATTTTGTATCAGAGTTCAGAAAATGGTTCTATTAACCGTGGCGTATATGCCATAGAGTTGCACGGAGGCGCTAAGCAAAGCCTGGCTGATACTAAGGGAACGAATAGCGCCGATTTTAGTGCAGATTTCTCCTATTTTATTAATTCCTTTAGTGATGTAGAAACGCCGTGGCAGTTTGCACTACACAGTGCAGAGAAAGGAAAGAAAGTAAGAACCATAAAAGACAATAAAGCACTTCGAGGAGTGTATGATGACTTTACGATTTCTGAAAAAGAGTTTTTTGACCTTGAGGTTAATGGAGTTTCTTTAAACGCCTATATGATTAAGCCTGCAAATTTTGATGCTTCTAAGGAGTATCCTTTGTTTATGCATCAATATTCTGGGCCTGGTTCTCAACAGGTAAAGAACAGCTGGAGCGCTTCTAATGATTTTTGGTTCCAGATGCTAGCGCAAGAAGGTTATATTGTTGTTGCGGTAGATCCTAGAGGAACCGGATTAAAGGGAAGAGATTTTAAAAAGATCACTCAGAAGGAATTGGGAAAATACGAAGTGCAAGATCAGATTGCTGCGGCGCAGGAGTTAGGAAAACGTTCCTATATAGATGCAGACCGTATTGGGATTTGGGGATGGAGTTATGGTGGTTTTATGGCGTCTAGCTGTTTATTTCAAGGAGCAGATACCTTTAAAATGGCAATTGCGGTGGCACCGGTTACGAGCTGGCGTTTTTATGATACTATCTATACAGAGCGGTATATGCAAACCCCTCAGGAAAACCCAACGGGCTATGATCAAAACTCGCCATTATCGCACGTAAGCAAGCTGGAAGGAGACTTTATGTTGATACACGGCAGTGCAGATGACAATGTGCATGTGCAAAACACAACACGATTAGTTGAGGCATTAGTGCAAGCAAACAAACAATTTTCGTACTTTAACTACCCAGATAAAAATCACGGTATTTTTGGTGGGAATACGCGCTATCATTTGTATACAATGATGACGAACTTTATCAAAGAAAAACTTTAAATAACCTAATTATTAATAAATAAATCGACAATATGGAATTTAAATTTGGAGGTTCAGAAACCAATCAAAAGACTGTCTTAGGGCATCCTTCTGGTCTTTTTGTGCTGTTTTTTACAGAAATGTGGGAACGCTTCTCGTATTATGGGATG
>JALZVV010000242.1 GCA_023299935.1 Dokdonia sp. | reverse complement strand
TTTGATCATATGTTGGATCAAATAGCGCGGCACGGGCAGATGGATCTGGAGATCAGTGTACGCGGTGACCTTGAGGTAGATGAGCATCACACAATAGAGGATACTGCCATAGCCCTAGGAGAAGTGTTTGCACAAACTTTAGGAAGTAAACTTGGTATAGAACGCTATGGTTTTTGTTTGCCTATGGATGATTGCCTGGCGCAGGTAGCGATAGATTTTGGCGGTCGTAATTGGCTTGTTTGGGAAGCAGATTTTAAGCGAGAGATGGTAGGTAAGATGCCTACAGAAATGTTTTATCATTTCTTCAAGTCCTTTACAGATGGAGCTAAGGCAAACCTGAACATCAAAGCTGAAGGCACTAACGAACATCACAAAATAGAAGCCATCTTTAAAGCATTTGCAAAAGCCATAAAAGCCGCAGTAAAGAGAGATGCAGAAAAGATGATTTTACCAAGTACCAAAGGTTTGCTGTAATGGATATTGTAATCATAGATTATGGCGCAGGAAATATTCAGAGTATTAAATTCGCTCTGGAACGATTGGGGCTTATTGCAATTTTGAGTAGTGATAGAGAAGTTATACGCGCAGCAGATAAGGTTATTTTTCCTGGTGTAGGAGAAGCAAGTAGCGCGATGCAAAGATTAAGAGAAAGTGGCTTAGACACTCTTATTCCTGAGCTTAAACAACCTGTTTTGGGAATATGCTTAGGGATGCAGTTAATGTGTAATTCTTCCCAGGAAGGAAACACCAAAGGAATGGGGATATTTGATGTTGATGTAGTACGCTTTGGGGAAAAGGTAAAAATTCCACAAATCCAATGGAACACAATACAAAACATACAATCACCTTTGTTTCAGGATATAGCCGAGGAGAGTTATATTTATATGGTTCACAGTTTTTATGCCCCAGTAATTCCTGAAACAATTGCGATCAGTGCATATGGTAGGAACTATAGTGCTGCTTTGGCCAAAAATAATTTTTACGGCACCCAATTTCATCCAGAAAAAAGTAGCAGTGTAGGCGAACAAATATTAAGAAACTTTTTAGAGCTATAACAAATTAAAATATATCAATGAGAATAATACCAGCTATAGATATTATTGAAGGCAAGTGCGTGCGGCTTAGTAAAGGAGATTACGATACCAAGAAGATATATAATGAAAATCCGCTTGAGGTAGCTAAGAGTTTTGAAGCTCACGGCATTAAACACCTCCATCTTGTTGACCTCGATGGTGCAAAAAACGAGCATATTGTTAATTACAAAATTTTAGAGGAAATTGCAGGGAATACTGCACTTAAAGTAGATTTTGGTGGTGGTCTTAAGACAGATGATGATTTACGTATTGCATTTGAGAGTGGTGCACAACAAATCACAGGAGGAAGCATAGCCGTTAAGAATCCTGATCAATTTAGAAAATGGCTTAAAACCTATGGACCAGATAAAATTATTCTAGGTGCAGATGCACATAAACGCAAGATTGCAATTTCTGGTTGGTTAGAGGAGTCTGATAATGATGTCGTAGATTTTATTGTAGACTATCAAAACGAAGGCGTACATTATGTGATCTGTACTGATATTAGTAAAGATGGGATGTTAGAAGGACCCGGTTTTGAATTATATGCAGAGATAATAGAAAAAACAACAATAAAACTAATCGCATCAGGTGGGATTTCTACTTTTGATGAGCTTCCCAAACTAGCACAAATGGGTTGTGAAGGAATAATTATAGGAAAGGCTATTTATGAAAATCGTATTAGCTTGAAGCAATTAGAAAAATATATTATTAGAAATTAAGTGATTTTCGCTTTCGCGAAAATGATAGTATTAAAACAAAAATAGAATGTATGAGTTGGAGTTTAGATTTTAAAGAGAATACCATCTATCGTATGAACGAAAGTACACGTATGATACAGATCGCCTTTGCCAAAATAGACGAAAACCAAATTTGGAAACGCCCTAACAGTTCTAGTAATAGTCTTGGCAATCTTGTATTGCACCTTTGCGGTAATATGACACAATATGTTATTGCTAGCCTGGGCGAACAGGAAGATAAGCGAAAAAGAGATTTAGAATTTGACACCAAAGAAGGATTGAGCAAGGTAGAGTTATTAGTCCAACTTAAAGATACTGTAAGCTTGGTAAATAACACAATCACAAGTGCCACCGAAGAGCAATTACTTAAAAAACGCAATGTGCAAGGTTTCAATTTTTCGGGTATGGGATGTGTAATACACGCCGTAGAACATTATAGCTATCATACTGGACAGATTGCTTTTTGGGTAAAACAGTTAGTTAATGAACCACTTGGGTTTTATGATGGAATGGATTTGAATACAGAGAATGATGATAACTAAAAGAATTATTCCTTGCCTCGACATTAAAGACGGTCGTACGGTAAAAGGCACAAATTTCATAAACTTGCGAGACGCCGGAGATCCTGTAGAACTGGCCAAAATATATAGTAATACAGGGGCAGATGAGTTGGTTTTTCTGGATATTTCGGCAACAGAGGAGCGTCGTAGGACCCTTTCTGATCTTGTATTGCGCATAGCCGCACAAATAAATATACCGTTTACAGTAGGCGGCGGTATCGCTTCTGTGGATGATGTAGCTCGCTTACTTCAAAATGGCGCCGATAAAGTTTCTATTAATTCTAGTGCCGTTCAAAGGCCAGAATTAATAAATGAGCTTGCGGCCAAGTTTGGTTCACAATGTATTGTCGTGGCTATAGATGCAAAATATGTGGATGGAGAATGGATAGTACATCTTTTAGGCGGCAAACAGCCCACAGAATACAAACTATATGATTGGGCCAAAGAAGTAGAAAATCGAGGCGCCGGAGAACTATTATTTACGTCTATGGACAACGATGGTACAAAAAATGGCTTTGCTAATGAGGCTTTGGCAAGACTGTCAGAAGCAGTAAATATCCCTATAATTGCTAGTGGTGGTGCAGGATCTGTGGTGCATTTCGCGCAAGTATTTACTGAGGGAAAAGCAGATGCAGCGCTGGCGGCAAGCGTGTTTCATTTTGGAGAGATTGCGATTCCTGAATTAAAAATGAATTTAAAACAGCAGGGGATTCCTGTACGACTATAAGATGAAAATTGATTTTAATAAATATACTAACGAACTTGCTCCAGCAGTTATACAAGACGCAAGGACCAAAACTGTATTGATGCTAGGCTTTATGAATGAAGCCGCTTTTCAAAAAACTATCGCGACCAATAGGGTTACTTTTTATAGCCGCTCCAAACAACGCTTATGGACCAAAGGAGAAGAAAGCGGTAATGTTCTTGATCTAGTATCCATTGCAGTAGATTGTGATAATGACACACTTTTAATTCAAGCAAATCCTGCAGGTCCAACCTGCCATAAAGGTACAGACACTTGCTGGGGTGAAGAAAACAAATCACATTTTGGGTTTCTTAGCGAGCTAGAAACAATTATAAAAAATAGATCAGAGGATAAAGAAAATTCACAATCCTATGTGGCGTCCTTGTTTAGGGAAGGTATTAATAAAGTAGCTCAAAAAGTTGGAGAAGAAGCGGTAGAAGTTATCATAGAGGCAAAAGATACTAATGACGAGCTCTTTTTAAATGAGAGCGCAGATTTATTATTTCATTATATGCTGCTTTTAAGAGCTAAAGGCTATGCACTTCAGGATGTCGAAAAGGTTCTGGTGACAAGGCATAAATAATAAGTATTGTTGTAACATTTTAT
>JALZVV010000241.1 GCA_023299935.1 Dokdonia sp. | reverse complement strand
GAGATATCTCTTTTGTCTAAATACTGAAGGAACTCACTACTCGTTTCTCTAACTCCTACCAGCACGCCTACTTGTCCTTTTGTCAACTCTGACAGTATTCTTTTCTCTGCGGTTTTAATCACTCCATTTTTATCTGGAATAGGATCTCCGTGAGGGTCATAATCTGGATGATCTAAAAATGCATCCAACCTATTGATTAACTCATCAGAATGTATGTGTTCTAATTGCTCTGCGATAGGATGCACCTCATCCCACTGGAAGTTGAGTTTTTCAACTAAAAAGACTTCCCACAGGCGGTGCTTTCTAATAATAATGGCTGCCACTTTCTTGCCTTCTTTAGATAAGGTCGCTCCTTTGTATTTACGGTAATCCAGTAAGCCTTTGTCTGATAATTTCTGCACCATATCTGTGGCACTAGATGCTTTCATTTCCAATTTTTCGGCAATGGCATTTGTAGGTACGGGTTTATTAGATTCCTGCTCTAAATGAAAAATGGCTTTGAGATAATTCTCCTCTGCTAAAGTATACATACGGCAAAGGTAAATTTTAATTGTATAGTTATAAAAAAAATTATTTAGATTAGACTAAATTATAATATTAAACCATCTATCCTCCACCTTATTTGTTGTTAACCAGTATCTTATTTATTTGTGTAGTTTATCGAAAAGGAGCAAATCACTTGCTGTATTCATTTTTTTTTTTACGTTTACAAAGATTAATCATCTAGTATACTGGAAAATAAGACCATTTCTAGGTTGCGCAACTAAGAAATGGTCTTTAAAAAAAAGTCGATACGCTTAGGAGCAACTTTAAAAATTTTCTAGGTATAATTTTAATATTTTGAGATGAAAAGTTTAATTTTAGGGTTAAGTCTATTGCTCTTTTGTTCAAGTTTTACGACGTCTTATGCAGACGAAACAGTAGAGCAACAAATGAATGATGTTATTGTAAACGTTCAAGAATTTGATGACGTAAGATGTAGATGGCGTACTTGTTATTATCAAGGCGGCGAACTTTTAGGTTGTTCGCCTTGGGTATATGGTGAATGCACGATAGGTGCAGATGGCTCTCCTGAGCCACAACAATAGAATCATCAATGTAAAATGAGATTGTTTAAAAGATACCAACACGTCATTCCTAATTCATCAGAATCGTATGATTTTATTTTTCAGTATTGTATGAAACTGAAATAGGTTCAGATTGTCTAATATATTTTATTAAGCAATCTCATTTTAATAAAAAATATTATGATATTCAACAAAGTATTTTATGTGTATGGATTTTTATTGTTTTTTTGCATTCAAAAAAATTCTTCCCAAGAAGTCCAAGGTGAGGTAAATTACACATATTCCGTAAATTTTTCAAGACCTTATGAGAATGATTTTAAACTCACTTTTGATTCAAAAAACTCTATCTTTCAAGAAATCCTTACTAAACGAAATGAAGAAATAGAAGAAGAAGATACTGGTAACGGCATTGTACGCACGTTAGAAGTTTTTAATACCTCAGGGCAACCAGATTTTTACTTTTACGACTTAAACAATCTCTATTTTAGACAAAATCATCTAGATGAAGATTTGAGAGTTAAAGAAGAACCTTTTACGTGGGATTGGAACATTACTAATGAGACAAAAAAATTAGGTGCATATCATTGTACAAAAGCTATTACAACATTTAGAGGTCGCACTTATGAGGCTTGGTTTACAAATGAAATAGCGGTTCCTTTTGGACCTTGGAAGTTTCACGGCTTGCCAGGATTAAT
The DNA here is from genome assembly GCA_023299935.1 of Dokdonia sp. Lineage (GTDB taxonomy): Bacteria > Bacteroidota > Bacteroidia > Flavobacteriales > Flavobacteriaceae > Dokdonia. The sequence continues at coordinate 3,347 of JALZVV010000241.1, read as the reverse complement.
TCTTGAGATTATAGAAGAAACTAATGTCTTGCACATTTATGCAACAAAATTAAAATTGTCAAATAATAATACGGCAGTAATGGTAGACCGCAAACTATTTGACAATGCCCTTTCCATTAAACAATATAATGAACGTAAATTAGAACTATTACGTGAGAGTTTTAGAAAATTAAGTGCCCGTCTTCCTCAAGGATCTGCCCCACTGTTCCTAGATGAAAATTGTAATGATTGTAGGGAAGAGATTGAAAAATTCTAATAGTATTTAAAGCTTAAATATTTTAAAAAACATCCATATATATCATTTTCACAAGCCCAAAATTGACATTTACAATAGCTCTAGTCCTTTCTAGTCTAAATATCTTAATTGCACAAAACTCTATGCTTATTACTGGAAACGTAATAGATGAATTTGATAAACCAATCTCCAATGCATCCATATCCTTAAAGAATACTACAGATGGAAATATTCTGACGTATGCCTTTAGTAATTCTGACGGTTATTTTAAATTGAAAGAAATCGATGCATGCGAAGAATGTATGTTAGAAATTTCATCTTTAGGTTTTGAAAAAACTACAATCCCATTAATAAATATTAGCTTTCCTATTAAAGTGAAATTATTGTTGAGTAGTACAACCTTAGAAACCGTTATTATTAATACAAGAAAAAAGATCCTAATAAAAAAAGACACCATCACCTTTAGAACGAAACACTTTACAGACGGCACAGAAACCGTGGCAGAAGACCTTCTTAAAAAAATACCTGGTATCTCTGTAAGTGATGATGGCACCATAAAAATAGGAAATAAAGAAGTAGAGAAAGTAATGGTAGAAGGAGATGATTTTTTTGAGAAAGGTTATAAAACACTTACTAAAAACCTTCCAGCTGCTCCTATAGAAGAAGTAGAACTTTTAAAACGATTCTCAAATAATAAACTCCTTAAAGGTATAGAAGAGAGTGATAAAGTAGCACTTAACTTAAAGCTTAGTGATGATGCCAAGAGAAAGTGGTTTGGGAATATAGACCTCGGGTATGGCCTTGCCTCACAAAACAGGTATGATGCTAGAGCAAACTTTCTAAACTTTGGAAAGAAGAATAAATACTACTTCTTTACAAACTTAAATAATGTGGGATATGACGCTACTGGAGACATAAATAACCTTATAAGTTCTTCTAGTTATGGAGAACCTGGCAGCATAGGAGATAATCAAAATGGAAACAAATTAATAGACCTTACTAATAGCATTCCCTATTTTAAAGAGTCCCGGTTTAAATTTAATAATGCAGAGCTACTATCCCTTAATGCTATTTTTAATCCCAATGCTAAATTAAAAATAAAAACAATAGGCTTTGCAAATTGGGATGAGGTTTCCTTTTTTAGAAACAGTACAGATACTTTTCTAGCAAATCAAACTAATTTTACTAATACAGAAGATTACACCCTCAATAGTGACTATGTTACTTTATTTGGAAAATTAGAAATAAGTTATGATATATCAAAAAATGAGAATATTTCCATCATTTCTAAATACAGTAATACAGATGAGAATAAAAGTTCTAGCATTATTTTTAATAATACCCCCATCCTACAGGGTTTAGAAAACGCTACTAATCGTTTTGATAAAAAAATAAGCTACTCTAACAAGATTACTAAAAACAAAGCCTTCTTGACCACAGTGCGTTATATAAATGAAAAAGCCCCTCAACAATTTAATGTGAGTCAAAACAATTTTACAACTTTTTTTGAAGGGAGCGAATCTAGTGACACCATTAATCAAAACGGTGCATTTGATTATCAATTTTTAGGCATTGAAGCGCATCTATTAGATCGCAAAAAAAACGGTAATCTTTTTGAACTAAAATTAGGGAATTCCTATAGAGAAGACGAATTTTCAAGTATCCTTAACTTAGAAACTTCTCTAAATTTACAAGACTTTTCTAACGACTTTAATTACACTGTAAATGACACCTATCTAAGCTCAAAATACCTTTATACCCTCTCTTCAAAATGGTCTATTACCGGTGATGTAGGGTTACATTACCTGCAAAATGATGCAAACAATATCTCCTCATTAAATGATAAGGTGTTTTTTATTAATCCATCTATTGCAACCGCTATAGAGTTTAATGATAGAAACAAACTAAGCGCCCAGTACAGCTTAACTAGACGCAATGCAACAGTTAATGAGATATATCCTAGTTTTGCATTAGCAGGATTTAGAAATTTTAGTCGTGGCACAGGAGGTTTTAATCAGTTGGATGCGGCTAATGCTTCTTTAAGTTATACCCTAGGCAACTGGACAGACGATTTCTTTGCAACCGCTTTTATAACCTATGCAAAGGCCTTTGACTTTTTCTCAACCAATAGTACCATCAATCAGGAATTCACGCTTAACGAAAGAGTACTTTTTAAGGATAGTGAGCGATGGTCTGCTCTTTTTACTTTTGATAGATATTTTAAATTTATACGCTCCAATCTTAAAGGAACGTTCTCATCTTCTAAAAATAATTTCTCAAATATTGTAAATACAGCAACACGGGATATTGACACCCGCAGTAACAACATAGGCTTTGAATTAAGAAGCGGCTTTAAGGGTATTTTCAATTACCACATAGGTTCTACTTGGAGAACAAGTACTGTAGCGAGTGAGGGTATAGAAAATGATTTTACAAACAATAAGAGCTTTGCAGATTTCTCATTGCTCTTCTCAGACAAATTTAACATCAAAATTCAAGGCGAGCGGTATTATTTTGGAAATTTAGAAACAGATAACACCTACTATTTTGCAGATTTAGAATCGCAATACACACTCAAAAAGAATAAAATAATTCTTTCTGTAAGTGGAAAAAACCTATTTAATACAGAAGTTTTTAGAGAATTCTCTATAAGCAATCTAGGCACCTCTACTACAGAATATCGCTTGCTCCCAAGGTACATTCTAGGCAAAGTAACCTATAGGTTTTAAGGCACCAGTTCCCTCACCTTATCATACACCATATGCGCTTCCCACCCTCTATATAAAAGGTAGTCTGCGAGTTTTTTACGCTTTTTATATTTATCTTTTTCTGTGGTGAGTTGTTGTAAACGCTTTCGCGAAAGCGTATCAAAAACCCCTTGATAGTCTTCTTCTTCAAGTTCTTTTAGGGCTTGGTCTATATTGTATTTTCCTATCTGGCGTTGTTTTAATTCTCTAATAATCCTGCTCCTTCCCCATTTTTTATTTCTAAATTTCCCGCGGGCAAAAGCTTTTGCAAATCGCTCTTCATTGAGGAAATTATGTTGGATTAGATGTGCGATAATCTCGTCTATAACCAAAGGAATCATACGCATATCTCTAAGTTTTTTTAC
>JALZVV010000240.1 GCA_023299935.1 Dokdonia sp. | reverse complement strand
AAATACAATTTTAACTCTAGCAAGTGTAAGAGAAGATGCTGGCTGGGGCATTACTGGAAATACAGTGACTTTATCAGATACTGACCCTATAGATTATGTTCAAATTAATGCTATGGCTTATATGATGGGAGATCAAGCTGAAGGTATAATAAGAATAGCTCCAGTTTTAGAATTGTTAAAAAATGATACGGTAGTGGCAATAAGCAGTACAGGATATCAACGTCGGGGTTCTGGACATGAAACAAGTAGTAATACCATTGCGTATGTAGATCATAATCCAGAAACAGGAGATATATACAGCTTGAGAGCTCAACAAGGAGCTCTTGAAGATAATGTTCTTTTGATAAATTTAGGCCATTTTGATTTAGTTGCTGTAAAAAAAGTATCTGTAATACAAACGGTAGTGACTAGCTCTGCTGTAGGTGGTGATACTGGCGCTTCTCCTACTCTTATGGAAAACCAAAATATTAATGTAAACAACTTTGCAGACAGGAATAGTTTCACCCTTAGTTTTAACCCTGGAAATGATAATGCAGGATCATCTTTTGAAATATTAATTGAAGACAGACCTTATGCCAATTTACCTGCTAACTTAACCGCATCTTCGAATCAAGGTCCTATAGCCTTTACGGTAACTTCTGAGCATAATGGAGATGGCACTTTCAATCATCTTATTACAGCATTAGCTCCGTTGCCATCAAATAACGATGTTGTAACATTTAGAGGTGATGAACCCTCACCCGAAGGCACTAAATTTGGCGGCGCTTGTTCTTGTGTATCATTTTTTACCAATTAATAAGAGTAAAGTCTACACCTATGAAGTTTTATACTAGCCTCTTTTTTATTCTATATATTTTTGCTTTCGCGAAAGCACAATCTGCATTCCATAATTTCGGAGACATACAGATTCACAATCAGGGACAAATAGGTTTTCATATTGATTTAATTAATGATGGGGATTTTGACCAAAATCTGGGATTAGCAGGGTTTTACAATACTCAAAATGAACTTTTTGTCTCTGGAAGCAATCAACCTATCTTTTTTGATATGGAGGTAGATGTGGCAAATGACCTCATCCTTGAAGTAGCAGTTGGCGTGAGCAATTTTTTAGAATTTATAGATGGTCGTATTATTACGCCCAGAACAGAAATCCCAACCTACCTAAATTTCACCAATAACGGTAATTATCTAGGAGAAGCAGACCCTACTCACGTTGACGGATACGTAAACAATGATGGTGATCTAGATTTTAGATTTCCCATAGGTGATGATTTTAGGTTAAGAACAATGTCCGTTCTAAGGGAAGACACGAGCTTTACATCATACACAGGAGCTTATTTCTTTGAAGACCCCAATAACACTTCCACCCTTGGAGGAGCCTTAACGACCTCTAATTTTCAAAACACGCTCTCTATAATAAGTGAGCACGAATATTGGGATTTAGATGGTATAATGCCCGTGCGTGTAACACTTACTTGGGATGAACAAAGCGAAATTGAATTACTGACAGACCAATTATCTTCCTTGAGGGTGGTAGGTTTTTCTCCAGCCCTCAACCAGTGGGTTAACCTTGGGAATTCTGCATTTTCAGGTACAGAAAGTGAAGGAGAACTTACCTCAGATGTATTCGAACCTAATTTCTTCACTGCAATAACCATTGGTTCTATATTAAGAGGGAATGGGTCTATAAATGTCTTCACTATATTTACACCTAATGGCGATGGACTTAATGACACCTTTATTATAGAAGGTTTAGAAACCAGCCCTAACAATGAACTTTTTATCTATAACAGATGGGGAGTAGAGGTCTATAGCAAAAGAAACTATGACAACTCATTCTCTGGCCAATCTAATGGAAGAGTAACCGTAAATGAATCGGGGCAATTACCCGTAGGAACCTATTACTATGTCTTAAAATTGAGAGATCAAGAAGATATAGCGGGACCTCTCTATATTAATCGATAGTATTTCTTTGATTTTATTCAAATAGAAAGGCAAGAATTTCTATTTTTAAGGATGGGTAAATCATTTTTTGATAAAGATGATCAACTATTCTTTATGATTAAGATACTAGAAACAGATCGTTTGTATTTACGCCAATTTATTGCGCAGGATGCCATTCATTTTTTTAAGATGAATGCAGACCCAGACGTGATTAAATTTACGGGAGACCGCCCATTCAAAAATCTTGAAGAAGCCCAAGTCTTTATTGATCATTATGAGGCTTATACCAAGACCGGCATAGGTCGTTATGCGGTGGTTAGTAAACAAGATGAGCAATTTTTAGGTTGGTGTGGTTTGAAATACCATCCAAAAGAACGAGTAGTAGATATCGGGTTCCGTTTCTATCAAAAATATTGGAATCAAGGCTATGCGACAGAAAGTGCTAAAGCAGTAATTGACTATGCTTTTCACACCTTAAAATATCCTTTTTTAGTGGCTCACGCACATAAAGAAAATGAAGCCTCTCACCAGGTGCTTAAAAAATGTGAATTGCAAACCCTAAGAGCATTTGACTACGATGGAATACCTGCTATCCAATATAAGCTCAACAATCCCGACTATCTCCTTAAAGAGATTACAGCACAAGAAACTTGGCCTGTGCGCCATCCTGTCCTCCGCAAAGGCAGACCCCTAGAGGATGTCTATATGGAGGCAGATGAAAAAGAGAACACTTTCCATCTAGGGATATTTTACAAAAACAAGATTGTAGGCGTCGCTAGCTATATGCAGGATAGTCATCCCGATTTTAAAGGAAAACAGTACCGATTAAGAGGTATGGCTGTTCTCCCAGAATACAGAAAAAAGGGACTAGCCGAACTCCTATTAAAAAAAGGAGAAGAAATTCTAATAAAAAAAGGTATTACAGTACTCTGGTTTAACGCCAGAATCGCGGCCACGCATTTTTACACCAATCTAGACTACGAAACTATAGGAGAAGAATTTGACATCCCGCTGGTGGGACCTCATTATGTTATGAAAAAAGAACTCATTTGAACAGAAGAACATTTACAAAAACAACTGCCTTAGCTACTGTAGCAGTATCATTGCCTTTATCTAGTTTTAATGGCATACAATCTATTACTACAGATCAATTAATAGGCAAAGGAAACCCGGCACTAACCCAGGGTGTAGATTACAAACTTAAGCCGGCAGCAGCCCACGCATTCAATCAAATGAAAGCTGCAGCAAAAGAAGATGGGATCGTCTTAAAAGTGGTTTCTAGCTATCGTTCGTATGCACATCAAAACCGAATATGGGAACGTAAGTACAAGCGCTTTCGCGAAAGCGGACTCTCCCCTACTGCATCCATCGAAAAAATTATTGAATACTCTACCATTCCAGGGACTTCGCGCCATCATTGGGGTACAGATTTAGATATTATTGATGGGAAGCCAAAAGTAAACGGCGATGTGCTCGTGCCTTCAAAATTTCACGGGACTGGGCCTTTTTGTGAGATGAAAGCGTGGATGGAAGAAAACGCAGCCAAATTTGATTTTCACCTTGTATATACAGATACCGCTGGTCGTAACGGATTTAACTATGAGCCTTGGCATTATTCCTATGCACCATTGTCCATTCCTTACTTGAAAGCATATAAAAACTTAGACGTAAAACAGCTTCTTCAAGAAAATCAATTAATGGGAAGTGAACACTTCAATATGGAGTTTGTCGAACGTTATATCCAGGAAAATATTTCAGATATTAATCCAGAACTACTAGCTTAAAGTTGAGAGATTAACTTTTTTTCTGTCAGGGCTTCTTTAAAGTCTGCTCTATCTGCAAGCGCTTTATTTATCCATTCCGTAGCCTTTGTTCTGTCTCCTTTATGTCTATATATTTGCGCTAGCCTATAATATGCCCAATCCTTAGGTACGCCATCTGCAGTAGTATAGTTTTTTATATAATTACCGAGGCACTCAATTCCTTGATCTAGTCCTATACCATACTGACCTGCTATTTTTCCTAACTGATAATGCAATCTATTGCTACTCTTGTGCTTTTGACGGGCCTCTTCAATGGTTTCTAGTGCTTTATCTGGCGCATCATTTTTCTCATAATGTTCAGAAAGCTTGGTGTAGCAAGTAATAGACCCACCTACTTCTACAGCGCTTCTATAATGCTGCTCGGCATCCAGAGGCCTATCGTTATACTCTGCGATATAGCCATTTGCCAGATGACCGTCCACCTCAGATAAGGTCGCCAGTTCATTAGCATATTTAATTGATTTTGTTTCACTTCCACCCACAATACCAGGCAATTGTATATACAGCTCCACCAATGCCCATCGCACTTCAATATGATTGGGATCTAAAGTGGCTGCTGTCAAAAAAGACTCTTTTATGTCCCCCAATAATCCAAGCGCTTTAAGTCTATTAATTGACAGCGCCTTCATCCCTAAAGCACCTCCATATTTATAATGATAATTAGCATTTTCTGGAGCTAAAACCACCAGTTTTTTATAATAGCTTATGGCTGTATCCCAGTCTTCGGCATAGCCCGCGATATCCCCTAAGTATTCTATTGTTTTCTGATCATTGGGATGCTCCTTAAGGTAGGGTTCAAATATAGATTGGGCTTGGGTATAAGCCTCCTTGTTGAAAAGTAATTCTGCTTTTGCATAACCTGTCCATAGTTCATTTCGCAAGGCAGTATCCTCTGTTTGACCTAAGCACAGAAAGGGTAGTATAAAAAGAAAGAATAGAAATCTCATGTAGTTGTTCTTACCATATTGTTTTCCAAAACTGTGCCAGTATTAGTTTTGCTCTGGAGGATATTTCTTAAATATCTTTGCGGTTAATTTCTGGAAGTGTGCATCTCTCTGGGTTGGCTTTGACTTTGCTTTCAAATCACTTTCACTAGTGGCTTCCCATATCACTGCATTGGTTGTGCTCTGCACAAAATTTACCTGGATTCTTTGACGCAGCTCTGCACCTCCAATTGGGATGCCTCCACTTACTCCTACTCCTAGACCACCGCCACCACCGCCCAAGCCTACGCCTAAGGTATTTCTAGATTGGGTTTCATATTCTTCTGCTGCTAGCGTAATCCAGATATCAGGATTTTTAGAAAAAGCAAGGCCTTTACCCTGTAAAATACTATCTGAATATTTGATAAAACGACGCTCATCAAAATCTGAAAGTCCACTTCCATCTTCTCCCAAATCAAAAGCATAGGTCTTGAACTGATTATAATCTGCTTTCTGATCATAGTCATAATCTACATACATGGTACCGCAGCTTACAATAAAGAAACTTATCAAAAGACAACAAACAAGATGATTTTTCATACAAACAAAACCTAAAATTATTGAGATAATGCTGCTAATTTACGAATTAAGCATCTTCCACAACTCATCTTTAAGTTTAACGAGGCCTTGTTGCGTGATGGAAGAGATAAATAAGTATGGTATAGGAAGTTCTCTATTCAATTCTTCTGAGAGTTCTGCCTTAAGCTCCTCGTCTAGCATATCGCTTTTAGTAATGGCGATAAAACGGGATTTATCCAGCATTTCTGGATTGTATTTCTGTAACTCGTGTAATAAGACATCATACTGTCCTGCAATGCTATCTGCATCTGCCGGGATCATAAATAACAAAGTAGAATTGCGCTCGATATGACGTAAAAAACGATGCCCTATTCCCTTTCCTTCTGCAGCGCCTTCAATAATACCAGGGATATCTGCCATTACAAACGAACGATAATCGCGATACTCTACTATACCTAGATTTGGTTTTAGGGTCGTAAACTCATAGTTCGCAATCTTAGGCTTTGCGGCTGTAATCGCTGCCAGTAGAGTCGATTTTCCCACATTAGGATAACCTACAAGACCAACATCTGCAAGCACTTTAAGCTCTAAGGTAAGTTGCATCTCATAGCCATCTATACCCGGTTGTGCATAACGTGGTGTCTGATTAGTACTAGATTTAAAATGCCAGTTACCACGACCTCCCATACCACCCTCTGCGGCAATAAATTCTTCACCATCTGCTGTAATTTCAAAAATCACCTTATCAGTCTCGGTATCTTTTATAGTAGTTCCTAACGGCACTTCAATATACATATCCTCTCCATCGTGGCCTGTAGATCTCGACTTAGACCCGTGACCGCCGTGACCTGCTCGCATATGCCTCTTATATTTAAGATGCAATAAGGTCCAAAGATTAGAATTCCCTTTTACTATAATATGACCTCCACGACCACCATCTCCTCCATCAGGACCGCCTTTTTCAATAAACTTCTCACGATGCAAGTGCGCAGAACCTCCACCCCCATTACCTGAAGTAACGTGTATTTTTACATAGTCTACAAAATTACCTTCGGTCATAGTTTAATGGTTTAATGGAACAAGGGGTTACTGGGATAATTGAATAATGAGATAATGATTTTCATTTTTCAACTGCGATCTCTAAAGCGTATCAATCACATTGCTCAATCTATCTGTAATTTCTGCTACGCTGCCTACACCGTTTACACCGTGATATTTATTTTGTTTCTCATAATACCCTTTAAGTATTGCTGTTTCTGCATAATACACTTTAATACGATTGCGTATCACAGCTTCATCTGCATCATCTGCTCGTCCAGAGGTTTTCCCTCTTACTAACAAACGTTGTACCAGCACCTCATCATCTACTTCTAAGGCTACCATACCTGCCACTTCTGTCCCTTTGGACTCTAACAATACGGCTAGTGCATCTGCCTGAGCTTCTGTACGTGGGAAGCCATCAAAAATAAATCCTTTGGCTTCTGGATTTTTCTCTACTTCTGCATTAAGCATATCTATAGTAACTGAATCTGGCACTAATTGCCCCTTATCTATATATGATTTTGCTAGTGTACCAAGCTCAGTCGCATTCTTAATATTGTATCTAAAAACGTCACCTGTAGAAATGTGTACAAGGTCATATTTTTCTTTTAAAACTTCGGCTTGCGTTCCTTTGCCGGCACCAGGAGGGCCAAACAATACTAGGTTCTTCATAGGTGTATTTTTTAATTTGTATATGGAGGTAAAGTTGCGACCTAGACCTTTGTAATCAAGGCCAAAACCTACAATGAAATCATTAGCAATTTCTAGACCTATATAGTCTATTGCATGGTTTTTAGAATACGCTTGTGGCTTATAAAAAAGGGTGGCGATTTTATACGAGTTCACGCCTTCATCTTTCAGAATCTGGATAATGATATCAATGGTATTGCCAGAATCTACAATATCTTCTACCACAATCACATCGCGATTTTTTAAAGACGGCTCTGCCCCCATCACGGTATAGATTTCATCATTTTGTGTTAAACCATCATAACTTGCTACCTTAATAAAACTTAATTCACACTCGTGATTAAATTTCTTAATAAGCTCTGCACTAAACAAAAAGGCACCGTTAAGAACGGTTAGAAACACAGGTCGTTTATCTTTAAAATCGTCATTGAGCCGCACAGCAACTCCATTAATTGCCTGTTGTACTTCGGTTTTAGAAATACTTTCTTCAAAATTGAGATCGTGCAAGCGTATTGTATCCATAGGTATTTTAAAGTCGCAAAGATACTATTTTCAAATTCTGAATTCTCTCCAAGGAGAAGGAAATCCCCCCAATGTATTTTTGTATTTTTGTGTTTTAACTTTTTACATTTTCACGAAAGTGAAGTTCTATGAAAAATTACTTCTCATCAACTTTTAAACTAGGCATTTTAGGCGGGGGACAACTGGGTAAAATGATGCTGTATGACACTCGCAAATACGATATCCAAACCTATGTTCTCGACCCAAACGCTGAGGCTCCTTGTAAAATCGCCTGCGATCATTTTGAGCAAGGAAGTTTAACCGATTATGATACCGTGTATCGTTTTGGGAAGCAAGTAGATGTGCTAACTTTTGAGATAGAAACCGTAAATATAGATGCTCTGGAAGCCCTAGAAAAAGAGGGTAAAAAAGTATATCCTTCTTCTAAAACCTTACGCAATATTCAGGACAAGGGTATCCAAAAAGATTTTTATAGCAGCCATGGGATTCCTACGGCAAATTATAAGAAATATGCTACAGCAAAAGCAATAACTCCAGATTCCTATCCTTTTATCTGGAAATCCTGTCAAGGCGGTTATGATGGGAAAGGCGTGGCAGTGGTTCGTACTGCAGCCGACTTAGAAAACTTACCTCAAGTAGCTTGCATCGCAGAGGACATGATACCGTTTAAAAACGAACTTGCTGTGATTGTGGCTCGCAATGTATCCGGAGAAGTGCTTACCTATCCTGTAGTAGAAATGGAGTTTCATCCTGAAGCTAATCAAGTAGAGTATGTCCTGTGTCCAGCACGCATAGATGAAAGTGTGGCGCAAAAAGCGAGAGCCATTGCAGAAAAAGTGTCAAAAGCCTTTGAACACGTAGGTCTTCTTGCCGTAGAGCTATTCCAGACCGCAGATGATGAAATCTTAGTAAATGAAGTCGCACCGCGTCCCCATAATAGCGGCCATTATAGTATAGAAGGAAGTTATACCAATCAGTTTGAGCAGCATTTACGAGCGATTCTTGATATACCATTGGGAGACACCAGCAGCAAGGTCGGATCGGTAATGGTTAATCTAGTAGGGGAAGAAGGATATGAAGGGCAGGTACATTATGAAAAGATAGAAGATATCATGCGACTTAAAGGAGTAACGCCACATATATATGGTAAAGCGCTCACCAGACCCTACAGAAAAATGGGACATGTGACGATTATCGATAAAGACATTAATGAAGCTCGTAAAACGGCTCAAGAAGTAAAGCAAACCTTAAGAGTGATTAGCACATCGTAAACGGCTTAGACTCTTAATTAATATTAAGTACAATGAAAGTAGGAATTATCATGGGAAGTACGAGCGATATGCCGGTTATGCAAGCCGCTATAGATGTATTAGATCAATTAGGTATTGACACAGAGGTTGATATTGTAAGCGCACATCGCACGCCAGATAAATTATTTGATTACGGTAAAAATGCACACACCAGAGGCATAAATGTAATTATTGCAGGCGCTGGAGGTGCAGCTCACCTTCCCGGTATGGTAGCCTCGCTATCTCCTTTACCCGTGATAGGTGTTCCTGTAAAATCTAGAAACTCTATAGATGGATGGGATAGTGTATTGTCCATTTTACAAATGCCCGGTGGCGTTCCCGTAGCTACCGTAGCTTTAGATGGCGCACAAAATGCTGGAATTCTTGCAGCACAAATATTAGGAGCTACAGATGGTGTGGTTCTATCTAGAATTGTAGAATTTAAAGCTGCCTTAAAACAAAAAGTGATAGAGGGCGCAGCCTCTCTTAAAAAATAGAAAAGACTGCCCGTTAAGGCAGCCTTTAAAAAAACAATGTATAATATTAGCGGGGGATGATATTGTATTTATTAACCATTCTAAATATTAATCAAACCTCATATTAACATTGAGTGGGGGAAATCTCAATTAACTATTTCGAAAATAGATAATATTGATTTCTCACAATAAATGTAAGAATAATTTGTCAGTCTCTCGATTTATTGTTTACAAAAATCGATGAAATACACAAATTAAAAATTGTTTTCAAAAAAAATATTATGTCCGCTACAAACCCGTTACTACAATCTTTTGATATCGCTCCTTTCTCAAAAATTAAAAACGAACATTTTTTACCTGCGTTCAAGGAGGCTATATCACTAAGTCGCAAGGAAGTAGACAACATTACAGCTAATCCTGATATACCCACTTTTGAGAACACTGTAGAAGCTCTAGCCTATTCTGGCAAGCAGCTGGACCGAGTCTCTAGCGTGTTCTTTAATTTAAACAGTGCAGAGACCAATGAAAAGATCCAGAAAATTGCTCAGGAAGTCTCTCCTATGCTCTCTCAATTGGGTAACGACATTACCTTAAATGAAGCATTGTTTAGTCGTGTTAAAACTATATACGCTCAAAAAGATGATTTAGATCTTTCTGTAGAGCAAAAAACTTTACTAGAGAAAAATTACAAAAGTTTTTCTCGCAATGGAGCTAATCTTCCTGAAGATAAAAAATCCCGCTTGCGCGAAATAGACGCTGCCCAGGCAAAACTAAAACTGACTTTTGGCGAAAATGTATTGGCAGAAACCAATGCCTACGAATTACACCTTACTAAGGAAGCAGACCTAGATGGTATGCCCGAAGGAGCTAAAGAAGCCGCAGCGGCACTCGCCAAAAACAAAGGCAAAGATGGCTGGCTAATCACCTTAGACTATCCTAGCTATATCCCGTTTATGAAATATGCTGATAATCGCGAATTGCGTAAGGAACTCTCACTTGCTTTTGGGAGTAGAGCCTTTAAAGGGAATGAGCACGACAATCAACAAAATGTATTGGAACTTGTAAATCTTAGACACGAGCGTGCCAATTTATTAGGTTATGACACCCACGCACATTTTGTACTGGAAGAACGTATGGCAAAAACCCCAGAAAAAGTGCTTGCCTTTTTAAATGACCTACTAGCCAAAGCCAAACCAGCGGCAGAGCGTGAATTCTCCCAGTTGGAAAATTTCGCGAAAGCGAAAGACCCTATAGATCAGCTCCAGAAATGGGATAGTTCTTATTACTCAGAAAAATTAAAGCAGCAGCTCTTTTCATTAGATGATGAGCAACTTAAACCCTACTTCAAGCTAGAGAATGTGATTGAAGGGGTGTTTACGATTTCGGCGCGATTATTTGGATTGCAGTTTGAAGAAGTCTTTGATATAGACACCTATCACAAAGAGGTAAAAACCTATCGCGTGCTGGATACAACAGGAAATTTTATTGCTCTTTTTTATGCAGATTTCCACCCAAGAGCTGGCAAACGTGGTGGCGCTTGGATGACTTCATTTAAGGGACAAATGATACAGGATGGCGTGAATGAACGCCCGCACGTTTCTAATGTGTGCAACTTCACCCCTTCTACCCCTAGCAAGCCCTCTTTGCTTACTTTTAATGAAGTGACGACGCTCTTTCACGAGTTTGGCCACGGGCTTCACGGAATGCTGGCAAACACGACCTACCCGAGTCTTTCTGGAACCTCAGTATATTGGGATTTTGTAGAGTTGCCTAGTCAGATGCTAGAAAACTGGTGTTATGAGAAAGAAGCGCTAGAGCTGTTTGCCACTCATTATGAAACGGGCGAAGTGATCCCTATGGATTTAATACAAAAGATTAAAGATTCTGCTACTTTTCAAGAAGGCATGCAAACCTTGCGCCAACTTAGTTTTGGACTATTAGATATGACCTGGCACGGCAAAGACCCTGCTGGTATTGCAGATGTTAAGGCTTTTGAAAGTGCTGCTTTTGCAGACACTAGCTTATACCCACCTACGCCAGAAACGTGTATGAGTACCGCCTTCTCGCATATTTTTCAAGGAGGTTATTCTTCTGGTTATTACAGTTACAAATGGGCAGAAGTATTGGATGCAGATGCCTTTGAGTATTTTAAGGAAGAAGGTATTCTCAATCCAGAAGCGGGCGCAAAATTTAAGGAGCACGTCCTTTCTAAAGGCGGGACAGAAGATCCTATGGTGTTGTACAAACGCTTTCGCGGAAGAGAACCTAAACCAGAGGCTTTGTTGAAGAGGGCTGGATTAGTTTGATTTGCTTGAAGTAGACAAATTAAGTTGTCCCTATACTAACATCTATCACTTCATACATTGTAGATTAATTATAAAATCACAATTATGAATTTGAATCAAAGGGGCGATAAAAACCAAATAAGAAGCCAAGAATTAGAAGCTTTCTTTAATAACAATATTGATTTAAGCAATCGCGACAGAAGGTGGCTTAAAAATCAAATGAAAGCCTTTGGTTATTTCGAAGAAGGAAAATCTCCATTCTACAACCAAAATCATTACAATAAGGAGTTGGCTAAAATTAAGCAGTTGTTTTTTAAAGTTCTGAATCAACAAAAGGTTGAAATAGAAAACAAAGAGAAATTTATTCATATAATCAACTCCATAAAAAATTCTAATGATATTCATTTATGCTGTCAAAAGATAAGAGAATACATTATTGAATAGGTTAATATTT
>JALZVV010000239.1 GCA_023299935.1 Dokdonia sp. | reverse complement strand
AAAAAGAACGATATGCCTGAGGGAATCTCCTGTTTAATCAATGGAGATTACAAAGTAGGTGAGATGATGACAACAGATACTCGTGTACCACTTATTTCTGCTACTGGCTCTACTCGTATGGGTAAAATTGTATCAGCAACTGTAGGTGAGCGATTAGGAAAATCACTTCTTGAACTAGGTGGTAATAATGCCATTATTGTAACCCCAGATGCAGATATTAAAATGACAGTAATAGGTGCCGTTTTTGGAGCTGTAGGAACTGCTGGTCAGCGATGTACTTCAACACGTCGTTTAATCATACATGAATCTATGTATGATAAAGTAAAGAATGCGATAGTCGACGCCTATAAACAATTGAGAATCGGGAATCCGCTTGATGAAAATAATCATGTAGGACCCTTAATTGATACAGCTGCTGTTCAAGGCTATCAGGAAGCATTGCAACGCGTAGTAGCAGAAGGAGGAAATATCGTGGTAGAAGGAGGCGTTCTTTCTGGTGAAGGCTACGAAAGCGGATGTTATGTAAAACCTGCGATTGCCGAAGCCAGCAACCATTTTAAAATCGTACAGCACGAGACGTTTGCACCTGTACTTTATTTATTAAAATATAGTGGAGAAGTAGAAAATGCACTTGATTTACAAAATGGTGTTGCTCAAGGACTATCGAGCGCTATTATGACTAATAATCTTAGAGAAGCAGAACGTTTTTTAAGCCACGCGGGTTCTGATTGTGGGATTGCAAATGTGAATATAGGCACTTCTGGAGCCGAGATTGGAGGCGCTTTTGGTGGAGAGAAAGAAACTGGAGGTGGGCGTGAATCCGGATCTGATGCCTGGAAAGTATATATGCGCCGTCAAACCAATACTATTAATTATACTACTGAATTGCCTCTTGCACAAGGCATAAAATTTGATTTGTAAAAACATATCCTATATAAAATGAAAAGCCAACTTCAATAAGTTGGCTTTTTTTTGCCTTAAAACAGCTCCTTTTACCGACCAACTACACAGTTTGCTTAGGAAAGCTAGGTAACTATGCCAATTTCAAGTTTTTTGATTAACTTTAAGAGATTATTAACACTAAAACCACCTAAACATGAGTAAGAAAACAGGATACCTTTTAGGTATTTTACTTACGATTATTATTGGAATGCTTTTGATGTGGTTTTTCTGTTGTGGCTCTGGAGCTACCTCAGGAAATGCTAACAAGAGTGACCAAAATAATCAAGTAGTCGCGCCAGAAAAACCTGCGCCTACCCAAATGGGCTTTGCCATCAAAGACCCAGATGGGAATTTTAGCTTTTCAGATAAAGCCAATTTAGATTTTAATGCCTCAGGCTTTTCGATATTGCAACCCGTTGCGGGAGCAGTAGATAATGGCATAGGCAAATTACAAGCCTACCTTAGTACAGATGGCAATACAGCTAAGTTTGTAGATATTACTGGATATTATGACACCGGAGAAGATAATGCGTCTGCATTTCCTAATCTAGGGATAGCTCGTGCTAATGCAGTTAAGAATTACTTTGTATCTAAAGGCATTCCTTCTTCAAGAATAAACACTTATGGAGAATTAAGAGATGCCCTAGTTCCTGATGGAACTATTTATAGAGGGCCAGTTTCATTTAAAATAGGAAGCTTTGCAAACGAGAATGGCGATGCCGATGAAATGGCTGCGCTTAAAGCTCGCATCAATGCTAATCCATTAGTGCTTAACTTTAACACCGCTCAATCGAGTATTTCTTTAACGCCAGAACAACGTCAGAAATTGGCAGACATAAGCAAATACCTAGACCACGTAAAAGGCTCTAGCGCTTCTATTGTAGGGCATACAGATAATATTGGTAATCCGGCTTCTCACGTATCTTTAGGTTTAAAACGTGCAGAATTTGCTAAAGCTTATTTTAAACGTAACGGAATTGCAGAAGCACAGTTAAAAACTTCTTCAAAAGGAGATAAAGATCCTGCTGCAGATAATGCAACAGAAGAGGGAAGAGCAATAAACAGACGCAGTGTCGTCACTTTAAATTAATAACAAACTAAAAAAATAATTTTATATGGATTTTTCAAATATACCTTGCTGGCTAATACCTTTATTAGTAGGCTTAATTTGTGCTATTCTAGGATACCTTTTAGGACGCCTTTTTGGAAATAGCGGTGATGGCAATGATTATAGTGCAGATCTTGACGCCTGCAATAGAAGAAATAGTCAGTTACAAGCAGACCTTGATGCCTGTAGAGCAAAACTTAGCGCAAAACCTGCAGCTGCAAGCAGTACGGCAAGTATGGCTAGTGGGTTTGCAGCTGGAGCAGCTACTGCTAAAGCACCTTCTGGAGTATCGTTTGATGCTGCTGCTGCAAAAGCGGCCATAGGAAAGAAGATTAAAGAAGATGACCTTACTGTAGTAGAAGGAATCGGTCCTAAAATTAAAGAATTGTTCCACAATTTTGATATTGACACCTGGGCAAAACTAGGTGCTGCTTCTGTAGACAAATGTCAGGAAGTACTTAACAGTGGTGGAAAACGCTTTGAGATTCACAATCCTGGTTCTTGGCCTAAACAAGCAGAAATGGCAGCGCAAGGTAAATGGGCTGAGCTTAAAAAATGGCAAGATGAACACGATTACGGGAAGGCATAATGTATAGCTTTCGCGAAAGCGTAAAAACAGAAAACCACTTCTTTATTGAAGTGGTTTTTTTATGCGTTATGTTTTACTGCTGCTCTTGTGCAAAAAACAGAATAACGCCTATGACAATTATTGCCGCTAGTATGGCAAAAAAGATTTTCCAAAATGAGTAGGGTCGTTTTCCAGACAACGCTCCTGTTTCTCCATTCACAAAGAAATTGTATTCCTTAGCATTATAACGATACGCACTTACATAAACAGGGAGTAATATATGCTTAAAGGTTTCTTCTGCCAGTTTCATATCAATACTTGTCACGCGCTGGGTATCTCCTCCTATATCACGAGCTGCCCAAGTAGTTGCGTGCTCTCTCGCTACTTCCTTAGAACTATCGTGACCATCCTTGAGCGGTATGGTATATTTTTCGGTAACGAAACCCGATAGAAAACCACTATTAAAAGGTTGTAATTTCTTAAGATTCCATCGTGCAATTTTAGAGGGTACTCTTCCCGCACGTTGCTTAGAAGCTTTAATTAAGGTGTCATCTACAAATCCAGAGACACGACCCGAAGCGGGATACCATCGCGTCCTTCTAACTTGCCTTGTACGTGTATTGCCTTTACTATCACGATAGGTTTCAGTCACATAGTAGTACTCGCCTCTTTTCCCCGTATAATTTGCCGCTAGTTGGGCATCAAATGTCCAATAAGGTAAATATAAGCCTTTGGTAAACTGTGGATCAAGGGATGCTTTTTTAAGTTTATTAGGAGCCCACCATAATCCATCTACCCATTTCTTAAATATCTCGAAAGATTTGCTTTGATCTATTTGAAACGGAAGCACCGCACCTGGAAGAATCCATTCTTCTTTTCGAGCATCTTCTAGTATGAGTGGCATACTACAATACACGCAATGCAATGATTTATAATTCTCCTCTACATGCTGATTAGCACCACAGTTTTTGCACTGAAGCATCGAGATTTGCTCACTGTATTTCTGGTGTCCCATACGATCCAGATAAGGATAGAGTTCTAGCTCTTCAAACTTGCTCGTCTCTAAGGAAATCTTTTCTTGATGTCCACAATAATCACAAGTAATTGAGGTAGTGCCAGGCTTATACTTAAGCTCTGCACCACAATTGATACAGGCTTTTTTAAGCTCGGTTTTTTGTACAGAAGTTTCAGACATTAATGGTACTTCGAAAATGTTTAGCTAGTAAGGAGTATGCTTTCGCAAAACTTGTCCCGATATTATCGGGAAGCGTCCTCCTAATTTTCATAAAATTGTTTTCTTTAACTATTAGGCCGGTAATGGTGGCGGTGTACTGCCTCCTAAGAAAGATTTTAATTCTTCTACCTCTTGGAGCGCAGTCCAAGCAGACATTCCTTGCTTCCAGACTAAAGTCTCTTTATTAATCGTGCGATTAGCAAATAAACCTTTAAGTTGTTCTATTGAAACTGGTCCTTGCTGGGTGTTGTTTACTGCATAAAAATACTGTACGGCAGCCGGCATAGGTGGTGGCATCATCCCGCCTTGATTCATGGGAGCTTGTACTTGTTGTCCTCCCATTTGTGGCGTCATCATACCGCCCATTTGTTGTGCCAGCACAAAGCCCATTCCCATTCCCATTCCTGCTCCTGCTGTTCCTCCTTCATTTGCCGCAGCTGCTTCAATAGCTTTAGCGGTTTTGAATTTGGTTAATTTATCTAAGTCTAACTTATCGATGCGGCTGTACTCAAAGATTTCTTTCTTGAGGTCTTCCGGCATGGATACATTTTCTATATAGAATCTCTCTAGAGAAATCCCTACACTCTCAAACTCTGGCTGCATCACCTCTTGACAAGTCTCAGAAAGTTCTGAGGTATTTGCGGCATACAGCTCAATAGGCAGATTAGCTTCGCCTACCGTATCTGTAAAACGTGTCGCGATTAAGCTTTTAAGATGCTCATTAATCTCAAAATTGGTAAAATTATTATCTGTGCCTACAATATCTACTATAAACTTCCCAGCATCAGAAACCTTAAAAGCATAGGTTCCAAAAGCTCGTATTTCTACCAGTCCAAAACGCTCATCACTAAGGGTTATTGGATTCTTTGTTCCCCATTTTTCATCAGTAAAAAGGGTGGTGTTTACAAAATATACCTCAGCCTTAAACGGGCTATTAAAGCCATACTTCCATCCTTTAAGAGTAGAAAGTATAGGCAGGTTCTGTGTGGTTAAGTCATATGTTCCAGGCTCAAAAACATCTGCCAGTTGCCCTTCATTTACAAAAACAGCGGTCTGCCCTTCTCTTACAATGAGCTTTGCTCCATTCTTTATTTCATTCTGATATCGCTCAAAACGGTGTGCAATTGTATCGTCTGTATAGTCTAGCCATTCTACAATATCTATAAACTCGTTAGAGAGTTTCTCTTTAATTGTGTCAAATATTCCCATAATCTGATGATTTAATTATTAGTGGCTTGAAGATACAAAATGTTACAAAAAAAATGTCCGTTACTCCGTAAAGGTATCGGACATTTTTATCTAAAAGGCTGGTTAATTACAACTATCAACTTTATTAATAGGGCTCATTAATATTTAAATGAGACTCTTATGTTAATTAACTACTATGACTAATGACTTATCTCCAATTTATCTCCATTGGAGAATTCTATAGAGAAAAAATGAATGTCTAAGTTTGAGTCGGCTACTAATGACTCTAGCACTAGTACGTCATTTTCTTGAAGTGTCATCTTAAAAGGGTTTATTCCAAGACAAATATGGGAAATAAATAGCTAAATAGTGCCCTACATTATACTATAACCAAAGGGCACAAACAACTTATTCTTAAGGCCTAAAGGTCTATATTTGCACTAAACAGACAACACTATGGAGCGTTTCCCTTTTATTTATCTCATCATATCATTGTTTCTAATAACTGAAATTAACGCTCAAGATTTAAACCATGTTAAACTAACGAAAAGTGAAACATTTGAGGATATTAAAAAGAACACAACCCTTGCTTTTGCTGAGAAAGATGATGAAGGGAATTTGATCACTGTTAGATCATATGGCAGTGTTTTAACAGGTATACAAGGATATTATATAGATTCTTTTGACACAGAACTTCGGCTTAAGGATAGTTATGACCTGAAAATGAAATTATTAAGTAAAACTCCAGGAATAGTTAGGGGGCTTTTTATTAAAGATGGTGTTGTAAATATTCTTTGCCTGAAAGTTAAAAAAGGAAAAGATAAAAAGATTTTTTCATATTCTGTTTTTAGTTCTAAATTGAAAAAACTAGATTTTCAAGAAAAAGAGATTCTCAGCTTTAAGGAAGGCACCGTTAGTATGCAAGGCTTTGGAGATACTGTAATACGATCCAATTTTTCTGACCGCAATCTTGGACCTATTGGACAAGTTGGTTTTTCTGAAAACAAAAATTATTTTGGTATTCACCAAACGGTGTATCTTGAAAAAACTAGAAAGTCTATGGTTTATGTCTTTGACGCAAATCTCAATCTCTTATATGAAAATAATATGTCTACCCTCGTAAATGAGAATGTTTACAGTTATCAAGATTTTAGTATTGATGATCAGGATGCCTCTATATACTACCTAGTCAAATCTTTTGAAGGACAAGAAGGGAAAAAGCGAGTTTCATTAAATAAAGATTACCACTACCAGATTATTAAAGCTAGTAAGGACAAAGAGAATGTAGCAATTAACCTTGCGATAGAGGGTATATTTGTTCCTTCATTAGTTACCATTAATAAACATGGCAAACTGAGTTGCGTAGGTTTTTACTCTGATGAGAATGAAAATCTAACAAAGGGTGTTGTGCGATTTAATATAGACCCCCATAGTTTCACACTTACGCAAAACACTACTGTCCCTTTTTCTGAACAATTTCTGATTGATAAATACGGAAAAGTAAAAGATAAAGAACTAAAATTTACTGCTTTTAAAAGTGTTTTTATGACCGAAAATGGAGATGTAATTTTAAATGGGGAAGAAACTTATAAAAGCGTAAAACTTGTTAATGGGTTTTCAGAAACTCAAAATTTTTTCAAAGATGACATCTTGACAATAAAAATTAGCGAAGATGGAAGTTTAATTTGGGCAAGGAATATTAACAAAAGACAAAGAACAGATGGTTCTCAATTAGATTACGTGTCCTATACTTCTACTGTTTCTAAAGGAACAGTTTATTTTATTTTAAACGCTGGGGAGAATGTTCAACGTTTATCAAAAAAAAGAATTTCATTTCCAAAAGTGACAAAGAAGCTAACTAATCTATACGTAATTGCAATTCATCCTGATGGCACCATTAGTTATGAGAAAAAATTAGATAATAAAGCTTCATTACTTGCTTATAAAACTGCCCAAGGCATAATCTCTAAAGATGAATCTGAAATTCTATTAGAAGGTTCCTACAAAAAAAATAAAGGGTTAGTTCGCATCTCCTTTTAAGGATAATGCAACTACTTATAATAATTTTTCCACTTGCTTTTTTTTGAAGCTAGACTTATTCCTCCCCACTTCCTCTGGATATAATTGCCAGATGGGATCGCTTTGCCAGTAATCCTTTGTGGCTACATCTAATAATGTTACGGGCCCCATAAAAGCAGCCCCTGTATCAATATTCCAAACATTTGCGCGTTGTACAGGCGCAGTAGACCCTATCCTAGTGACTGGAGTATGTCCTATATATATTTCAGAGTAAAGGGCTAATCTTTTAGGGTAATGCAA
This sequence comes from Dokdonia sp., assembly GCA_023299935.1. Classification (GTDB taxonomy): domain Bacteria; phylum Bacteroidota; class Bacteroidia; order Flavobacteriales; family Flavobacteriaceae; genus Dokdonia. The sequence goes on along the minus strand of JALZVV010000239.1, from coordinate 120 downwards.
ATCTCCAAGGCTTAAAGCAGGATCCATCGCACAAGCCATTTCCCATAAGGTTCTATCCCAATAAAATGCTGTGCTATACCACTCTGCTTCTGGGCCATTTTGATTCTGAAATCCTGCGTG
>JALZVV010000238.1 GCA_023299935.1 Dokdonia sp. | reverse complement strand
CTGTCAGACACCAGAACTTGCTAGTGAGATTACGGTACAACCTATACGCCGTTATGGGATGGATGCCGCAATATTATTTTCTGATATTTTAGTGATTCCTCAAGCGATGAATATTCATGTAGAGATGAAACCCGATATAGGGCCATGGTTACCTAATCCAATCCGTACTATGCAGGATTTAGATCGTGTGATTGTACCAGATATTCAGGAAACTTTAGGTTATGTGATGGATGCCATCAAAATGACTAAAGAAAAACTCAACGACGAGGTGCCTTTAATAGGGTTTGCAGGGTCGCCTTGGACAATTTTATGCTATTGTGTACAAGGGCAGGGTTCTAAAAACTTTGACAAGGCTAAGGAGTTTTGTTTTACACAACCAGAAGCTGCGCATACACTATTACAACGTATTACAGATACTACCATCGCTTACTTAAAAGAAAAGGTAAAGGCAGGAGTAAACGCAGTACAAGTTTTTGATAGCTGGGGAGGAATGCTCTCGCCAGAAGATTACCAAACCTACTCTTGGCAATACATTCAGCAAATTATTGATGCACTCAAAGAAGATGCCCCGGTAATTGCTTTTGGAAAAGGATGCTGGTTTGCATTAGATACTATGGCAAAATCTGGTGCTGCGGCGCTTGGAGTAGATTGGACTTGTAGCCCTAAAAATGCACGTTACTTAACAGGAGGTAATATAACTCTTCAAGGAAATTTTGACCCTACAAGACTATTCTCACCACCTAGCGAAATTAAAAGAATGGTGCACGAGATGATACGCGCTTTTGGCAAGGATAAGTACATTGTAAATTTAGGTCACGGTATTTTACCTAACATTCCGTTAGAAAATGCAGGTGCTTTTATTGAAGCCGTAAAAGAATACAAAGAGTAAATGATTAAAGGCATCCTTAGCGGACTCAAAACGTACACTTCCTCTTTTGGTTTAGTTACCAAACTAGGATTATGGCGCTATTTTGCCATCCCAATGGTTATTAGCCTTATAACCGCTATGAGTATAGGTCTTCTTGCTTGGAGTTTTTCTGATAATATAGGGCATTGGATAGAGCAAATATGGCCCTGGGAGACAGGTAAACTTGCGTTCTATATTTTTGCAGAGATTGTAAGTGCGCTGCTTATTGTAGTCGTAGGGCTTGTACTTTACAAGCACATAATTATGGCATTAAGTGCTCCCTTTATGAGTCCTATATCAGAAAAAATAGAAATTCATTTTAAAGGGAAATCTCACACACATAGAAACACCTCTTTTAGTCAACAACTCGCTCGAGGTATACGTATTAACATGCGTAACCTAGGGATGGAACTACTCCTCACCTTACCCATTTTATTACTTAACTTTATACCACTCATAGGCAGTTTAATAGCTACTTTTTTATTGTTTTTAATGCAGGCTTATTATGCGGGCTTTGGAAATATGGATTACACCTTAGAGCGACATTTTGATTACAAAGAGAGTGTTGATTTTGTGCGCACATCCAGAGGAGAAGCAATAGGTAACGGTATTGTTTTTATGCTCTTTTTATTCATTCCAATTATAGGTGTCATTCTCGTACTACCATTATCTGTAACAGCGGCAACTAAGCAAACCATAGCACTGCTCGAACAAAAAGAAAGAAATACACTTGTTAAATAATGAAAGATCAATTTGTAGCTTACATACAAACATTACAAGATACTATCACTTCTAGATTAGAAATGATAGACGGTTCTGCAAAATTTCAAGAAGACTTATGGAAACGCCCTGAAGGTGGCGGTGGTCGTACACGAGTAATAGAAAATGGAGCCGTTTTTGAAAAAGGAGGTGTAAACATCTCTCAAGTGCACGGAGAATTGCCAGAAACCATGCAGCAGTACTTTGGTGTAAAAGATGCTAACTTTTTTGCCTGTGGCTTGTCGCTTGTGCTACATCCCAAAAATCCATTTGTGCCGACTGTACATGCAAATTGGCGATACTTTGAAATGTATAACAAAGACGGTGAGATTGTAGACCAATGGTTTGGTGGCGGACAAGATCTTACCCCTTATTACTTATTTGATGAAGACGCGACGCATTTTCATACCGTTTGTAAAACAGCCTGTGATGTACACAATCCTGATTTTTATCCTAAATACAAAACTCGTTGTGACGAGTATTTTCACAATGCGCACCGCGGAGAAGGTCGTGGTATAGGCGGGTTATTTTTTGACTATCTCAAAAAAACAGAAGCGCAGTCTATGCAAGACTGGTACAATTTTGTAACCCAAGTAGGAGACAGTTTTCTGCAAGCCTATGTCCCTATTGTAGAAAAAAGGAAGAATACCGCTTACACGAAAGAACAACGAGACTGGCAAGAAATACGCCGTGGTCGTTATGTAGAGTTTAATCTAGTTCACGACAAGGGAACCCTTTTTGGCTTACGCACTAACGGGCGTATAGAAAGTATTCTAATGAGCTTGCCTCCTCATGTGCAATGGCGTTATGATCACCATCCTGAAAAAGGAAGCGAAGAAGAACGCCTTATTAAAGTATTACAAAACCCTAAAGATTGGGTGAAATTAGAACTTAAAGTAAAGTAATTATGTACCCACTACGCCGCAATAGAAGATTACGCACCAGCGAAGCCATACGCTCACTCGTTAGAGAAACTGTAATTACACCTCAGGATTTTATTGTTCCATTATTTGTGGTAGAAGGAAAAGGTGTGAAGAAAGAAATCGCGAGTATGCCCGACTATTATAGATTTAGTCTGGACTTATTAGTAACAGAGGTAAAAGAGCTATGGTCGCTAGGTCTTAAATCTGTACTTCTGTTTGTCAAAGTACCAGACAATCTCAAAGATAATATAGGTACCGAAGCACTCAATCCTGAAGGATTAATGCAACGTGCTATCAAAACGGTTAAGGATGCCGTACCTGGCATGTATGTCATGACAGATGTAGCTCTAGACCCCTACTCTAGTTATGGGCACGATGGTGTAGTAGGCAACGGTATGATTGTAAATGACGATACGAATGCTATTCTAGCCAAAATGTCTTTATCCCACGCACAAGCTGGTGCAGATATGGTTGCTCCTAGTGATATGATGGACGGACGCATTTTTGAAATACGCACTCTGCTAGAAGATGAAGGTTTTCATAATACTGGAATATTAAGTTATAGTGCCAAATATGCTTCGGCGTTTTATGGGCCTTTTAGAGATGCTTTGGATAGTGCGCCAGCAGCTATTAAAGACGTTCCTAAAGACAAAAAGGCCTATCAGATGGATTTCTCTAATCGCGATGAAGCGGTAAAAGAAACCTTAATGGATATCCAAGAAGGAGCCGATATTGTGATGGTTAAGCCTGGACTGTGTTATCTAGATATTGTAAGAGATATACGAGATGCAGTAGATGTGCCTGTAGCTGTATATCAAGTAAGCGGGGAGTATGCCATGCTCAAGGCAGCAGCAGCCAAAGGCTGGCTAGACCACGATGCCGTAATGCTAGAGCAGGTAATTGCAATAAAACGTGCAGGAGCGCATATGATGGCTAGTTATTTTGCTAAGGATGTAGTGAAGTTACTCTCTTAAAAAAGAACACAACACCAAACAAAAAAAACAATAAAAAAGATAGCACTTTATCCAGATTCTATAGGCTTTCGTCACACTTATCTAATATCTATATTCTATAAGTGAGCATCGCGAACGTTCTATGCGCTATTTTTCCTACCTTTACTTAAACAAATATAACAACCTATGGGCGTACTACTTCTTTGGGCCACTGTTTCAATATTTTTCTCTTTTTTATGCTCGATTCTGGAGGCCGTTCTACTGAGTGTAACTCCCACTTTTGTGAATGTAAAAATGAATGAGGGCAAAAGCTTTGCTGCTGACCTTGAAGAGCTTAAAAAAGATGTAGATAAACCACTTATTGCTATTCTTACTCTAAACACCCTAGCACATACCGTTGGGGCAATTATGGTAGGTATTGCAGCCGGTGACCTTTATCCCGATTTTGAAGTGCTCGGTATTAATTTTGTGGGACTAGTCTCTGGAATTATGACGTTCCTTATTCTTGTTGCTTCAGAAATTATCCCTAAAACCATAGGTGCAACCTACTGGAAAGGGCTGGCAAATTTTTCTACTAAAACCCTTAAAATAATGGTGCTTATTCTTAAGTATACTGGGATTTTATGGGTACTCCAATTGTTTACCAAACTCGTAGGTGGCAAAGGACATCACGGGAGTGCTTTGAGTAGAGAAGACTTTACGGCAATGGCTCAAATTGCAAGTGATGATGGGGTTTTTGAAGAATCAGAAAGCAAAATTCTCAACAATCTCCTTTCTTTTAAAGAAGTGCTTACTAAGGACGTGATGACACCACGTACGGTTATGAAAACCGCTTCTGACGATACTACAGTTAAAGACTTTTTTAATGAGAATTTAGAACTGCGTTTTTCGCGCATACCCATCTACGATAAAGATGTAGATCATATTACAGGGCTTGTTCTTAAAAGTGAAGTTTATAGGGAGATGGCATTAGGTAATGACACGAAAACACTTAAAGACATACAGCGTCCCATTATGGTAACTAACCGTAATTTACCTATTCCAGAGCTTTTTGATGAATTAATTTCTACCAAAAATCATATTGCTATTGTAGTTGATGAGTATGGCAGCACCAGTGGTCTCGTCTCTATGGAAGATGTGATTGAAACGCTCTTAGGTCTTGAAATTATGGACGAAAGTGATAATGTAGCAGACCTGCAGACATTAGCCCGTAAAAACTGGGAAAAACGAGCTAAAGACCTAGGACTACTCGAAGAAAATAATACGCCCTCTAATGAATAAATTGCTCATACTGCTCTGTTTTCTGACAGCTACACTAGGTGCTCAGCAAAACAACCCTAAAGATGCCTGGTTAGAAAAATGGCAAAATTCTAAGGATTATCTCGTGGGTATAGCGGAGGCTATGCCTGAAGAGAAGTATAACTATAAGCCCACTGAACGCCAAATGACTTTTGGAGATCAGTTATTACATATAAGAAGGAATATGTTATGGCTAGGTACTACCTATTTCACAACTAATGATTTTGACCGAAAGTCGCTTACTGTAAATCCGCCGCAAGGAAAAGAAGCCATTGTTAAGGCTATTACAGAAAGTTTTGATGAGGTATATGGATATGTTCAAGCAAGTCCTGAAGAAAGCTTGTCAGAAACCATATCCTTTTTTGCAGGTCCAAAATCTAAATACCAGATTCTAAATTTGTTACAGGACCACGTGACGCATCATCGCGGACAGATAATTGTCTATCTTAATCTAAATGATATTGAGCCTCCTAGCTTCGTAGGTTGGTAATTGCCTCATTTTTATTAGCTACAGGAGCATTTAGGTTTCTCAAAATCGTGGATAGAAATTGAGCAGAATCATATGGTTTAAGAATAATATCATTCATACCCGACTCAAAAATTTGAATACGCATTTCATCTATTTCTACAGCCGTTAGCGCAATAATAGGTGTCCTTGTATCAAAAGTACGTATTGTCTTTGTCGCCTCAATTCCGTCTAGCTTAGGCATGTGAATATCCATTAGAATTAAGTCATAGTTTTTTTCTTGAGCAAGTGCTATCGCTTTGAGCCCGTCATAAGCGGTTTCACAATTATACCCATGCTTTCCTAATATTTTCTCAGTTATTTTCTGGTTGATTCTATTATCATCAACTATTAGAATTGTAGGATTAATTATAGTTTTATCATTAGTTTCAGAAAGAAGGCTACCGATTTCATTTTCTGTTTCCTGAGTCTTCTTCAAATCAAGGTAACTATTAGATTCTAATTCTAAATTAAAACTAAAAGTGGAGCCCTCACCTAAAGTGCTCTTTAAAGAAATTTCACTTCCAAAAAGATCCAAGAGGTTCTTAACGATTGGCAAACCTAATCCTGTTCCTTGATAATTGTATTTCTTATCCTCAACCTGCGAAAACTCGTCAAAAATCAAGTCTTGTTTACTTTGAGGAATCCCAATTCCATCATCTATAATCTTAAATTCAACAATATAATTATGGACAGATAACATTTGAATAAGTTCAATATTAACCCAGATGTTACCGTTCTCATTAAACTTTATTGCATTGCCTATGAGATTCATTAATATCTGTGACAAACGTACAGGGTCTCCCAATAAATTATTAGGAATCTTAGGATCCACATTTAAATGAATAGTATTATTGTTCTGCTCAAGACTAAATTCAAATGAGCGTGTTATGTTTTGGGTTAAATCAGACAATCTAAACGGTATTCTTTGCAATTTAACCCCGTCTGCGTCCATCTTATTCATCAATAACACATCATTGATAAGTGATAAAAGATAGTCTGCCGAAAATTTCAGAGATTTTAAGTCATCCTGCATTTTAGGGTTGGTATTTTCATCAAGTAATAAAGAAGAAATCCCAATAACTCCATACAGAGGTGTTCTAAGTTCGTGGCTAATGGTAGAGAAAAACTGCGTTTTCAATTTAGACAACTTCTCCGCCTTAAGTTTTGCTTCTTCTAATTGTCTATTCTTTTTATGTAACCTTAATATAAATTGATTACGGGATTTAAAGGCGAGGTATATCCCAATAAATGCAGCTAATAAAATGAGCGTAGCAACGACTAAAATGTAATTAAGAAGCTTTGACTTAGAAACCAATTTTGCGGCAATTCCCTGTTCCCTCTTGGCATCAGCAATGGTATGTTTATATTGTTCTATTTGAAGATTTGCTTTTGCAGATTCTATTGCCTGTATTTTTTCCTTCTCAAACATCTTGGACTCATACTCCTTGCTCTTTTTTAAGTATACCAATGCTTGATTTAGATTACCCCGTTTCTCTTCTAGTTGAGAATAGAGTCCGTACAGCAAAGCTCTTCTACTTACATAATTATGTTTGTCTGCAAGGAGTGCGGCTTGATAAATGTGCTCTTCAGCTTTTTCAAAATCTCCTTTGGCAAGATAATAGCGACCAAACATGACACCTGCAGATGTTTTTAATCTATAATTTTTCTTGGCATATTTCTCAACAAGTGTATTCGTTTTAACAAGAAAGGGGTATGCTTTATCAATTTCGTTTTGTTCTATAAATGTCCAACTAATATTAAGATTGGGAACTAAATTATCTTTTTCTCTGTTTAGCCTATTATTTATACTTATACTTTCCTTAAAATAGTTTATCCCCTTAAGATAATTAACTCTGCTTTGACTTTCTAGATTACCTAAATTAACGTACGCCCAAGAGATAATACTATCAGCCTTTGATTCTTTTGCCACGGCCAGAGCCTTCTCATAGCTCAATCGTGCTTGCAAAGTGTCTTTTGCTTCAAAATGTACTAACCCCAGTACACTATGACCTAAATAAGAATAATAGAAATCGTTCTGTCGCTGAGCAATAGAAATTATTGCATTACTAGCATCAATAGCGTTTTTTACATCATACTCTTCTGAGTATTTATAAGCTTGTGAAGTGAGTCTTTTCAGGCTATCTTTGGAAACAATAGCCTCTTGAGCCAGCATGGAGCTCGTGAGAAGAATAAATAGCGTGGCAGTTAACTTTTGTATTTTCACGTATATGAATTGGGATTCGCAAATTACTCAATATCAATTGAAATGCCAAAAAATATTCATCACATCCTTACAACATACAAATGATGAAAAAAGTAATCATTAATACACCATTGGGTTTTCTTGAAATTTCGGGAGACAAAAGAGGCGTTTCCTCCATTAATTATTTAGATAAGCCCCAAGAAGTAAGTGAATACGTTCCTGAAGTATTGCAAACTGTTGTTAAACAGTTAAATGAATATTTTGAAGGAAGTCGTTCTACTTTTAGTGTGTTATTAAATCCTCAAGGCACTGATTTTCAGAAAAGAGTATGGGAAAAATTATGTCACATCCCATTTGGGAAAACAGTCTCTTATCTGCATATGGCAAAAGAGCTTGGTGATCCCAAAGTCATACGTGCTTCCGCCAGCGCAAATGGTAAAAATCCAATCTCTATAATCATTCCTTGTCATCGCGTAATTGGAAGTGATGGCTCTCTAACGGGATATGCAGGAGGTCTTCATCGTAAAAAATGGTTGCTAAATCTAGAAAGTCCCGTGACACAGACCTCACTTTTTTAAGTATCTTTAAGTAAAATTACCAAAATGAAATACATTAAAGGATTCTTTAAGGGACTAATTGGACTTATTTTACTACTTATTCTGCTAGCATATCTTACCGATTACGAATATATCTTAAAAGGCGTGAGAGTCGTTTATATGACAGGGCACACTACTGCTTTTATAGATGACTACCCTTATTTTGAAAATATGGAACTCCCGGCAAGCACAAAACCACAAGCTTGGCCAAAACATACAAAATATAATCAAGTGCAGCCTACAGAAACCCTTGCCAAAATAAATAACCAATTAGGCACCGTAGCTTTTTTAATCATAAAAAATGATAGCCTGTGGTATGAAAATTATGCGCCAGAATATGGTATCGATTCTCAGACTAATTCCTTTTCTATGGCTAAGAGTGTCGTATGTGCCTTGCTAGGAAAAGCGATAAAAGATGGTCATATTAATAACCTTGATCAACCTATTGGAGATTTTTATAAGCAATACGCTTCTGCGAAAACTACCGTAGGAGATCTCTCTTCTATGGCATCGGGATTAGACTGGACAGAGCACTATACAAGTCCGTTTAGTGTTACTGCTCGTGCTTATTATGATGATGATTTGGGCGAGACTATTTTAAATCAAAAAATTACTGAAGAACCCGGACAGTCGTACAAATACCTTTCTGGTAATACGCAGCTTTTAGCAATGATTATAGAAAAAGCAACTGGACAAAAATTAGCAGATTACGCCTCAAAAAGTTTCTGGCAGCCTATGGGCTTTGAAAACGATGGACTGTGGCAAGTAGACGATGCTGAGAATGCATTAGCTAAAGCCTATTGTTGCATTTCTAGTAATGCTAGAGATTTTGCCCGTTTTGGAAAGCTTTATAAAGATTACGGTAACTGGAATGGGCAGCAAATTATTGATTCGTCTTTTGTTGCCACTTCTATTCGAGCCCGCTTTAAAAATGACCCAGAGTATGGATACGGCTTTTGGTTAAGTAATCACTTAGGCAAAGAGATTTTTGTTATGCGTGGTATCCTTGGTCAATATGTGATTACCATACCGGAGGATGATATGATCATTGTGCGTTTAGGCCACGCTAAAGGACCTAATGATAACCGGCCTTTTTCTAGTGATTTCTACACTTATGTAGAAGAGGCTTACGCCTTGATAAATCAATAAGTTCAGGATGCCCAATACCTATAAATAATTGTGTTATGATAAAAAAAATAAATTTAGAACACATCTTATTTCTTGATATAGAAACAGTGCCTCAACACGCGTCTTTTGATGAATTGGATGAGGATTTTAAAATCTTATACGGAGATAAAACCAAGTACTTACGCAAAGACTTACATACACCAGAAGCCTATTATGAACGAGCTGGAATATGGGCAGAATTCGGAAAAATTGCATGCATTTCTGTGGGTTATTTTAAAAATACCAGAGATGGACGGAATTTTAGAACCACTTCTTTTTTTGGCAAGGAAAAAACGTTACTCATTGAATTCAAAAATCTAATTGAAACCCATTTTAATTCCTCCAGACACTTACTTTGTGCTCATAATGGAAAAGAATTTGATTTCCCTTACATCGCCAGAAGGATGATTATAGAAGGAATAGAATTGCCGTATAAGCTCAATCTTTTTGGCAAAAAGCCTTGGGAAGTTCCTCATTTAGACACTTTAGATTTATGGAAATTTGGCGATTACAAACATTATACATCGCTTAAATTACTAACAAAAATCTTGGGTATTCCTTCACCCAAGGATGATATAGACGGTAGTCAAGTACGTGCTGTATTTTATGATGAGGGCGATATTGACCGTATTGTAACCTATTGTGAAAAAGACACCGTTGCAGTAGCTCAGATTCTTTTAAAACTTCGAGGTGAAGAACTACTTCAGGATAATGAAGTTATTTCTGTTTAGAAAGCTTTCGCGAAAGCATAATCTACCCTAAAACAAGAGAATAAAAAAACCCCCAGTACTACTATGTTACTGGGGGCTAAACAATTGGTTGGTTATTGTTTAATGAATCGTTTATTCATTTTATCATCTCCAACGGTAATCTCAAGAAGATACACCCCTGCGTTAAGTTGAGAAACATCTACCACATTCTCAAAGGAACCTTGCTTCACCACTTGACCTAACATGTTATAAATCGTTAGATCTTGAGCTTCTGCTCCTATTAAGCTAATAGATAATGCTCCTTTAATAACAGGATTCGGGAAGATTTCAAAATCCAAGGATCCTATCTCATCTACTGCCACATTACCTTGAATAGGTGCTAGTGGTGTAGTCTCTGTAAATCCATCGAAACGTGAACTCTCTTGCCCATCGCAAACTCCATTGCTATTTGCATCTTCAAAAACAGTTACATTTCTAAAGAAAGAATCTCCGCTACTAGGACCACTATCGTGGTCTGCAATAAATAATATTCGATCTGCAGTGCCGGTATAAAAGTTTCCTACGTCAATAGTATAGGTAACCCATTGTCCATTGTTAGGATAATTATCAAAATCCTGTATTCCCCAGTTCTGTGTACCATGTACTTTAAAACTAATGTTTGAAGACAAAGTGTTATCAGACTCTAATGTGATACCGTGAATCTCACCTTGAATAGTACTTCTAAAATCAAACTGAATAACTGCATTGGATGTTACACTATAATCAAAATCAATAAACTTCCAAGCATTGTTTCTAATTCTCAATTCTGTATTGCCATTGAGCAACGCATCCTCGCCATTATCTTGTGTTGCAAAAGAGTTATAATCTGTATCTAAATCTACCATAGAGCATCCCGAGCTGTCTCCTCCAGAAACAAGCCTTGTATTATCAATAGCAACATCTGCTTGCCAAGTACCTCCTGTTACACGATTAAATCGTAGTTGGATGGAACTGCCTAGGTAGGCATCTAGATCAATAGCTATTTCATTCCATTGATTACCTTGGTTGCCAGTTTGATTCCAGATACTTGATCAAGAACCGCCATTGTCTGTACTCACATCTAAATCTATACTACCTGCATTAGATGAGCCAAACATATGATAATTAAAAATAAAGGTTGCGGCTGTCTCATTGCTTAAATCTAAACAAGGTGAGTTTAAGATAGCTTGCATATTAGGGAAACCCGTACCATTACCTGATACCTCTACAAATACATAAAAAGATCCATCAGAACCAGAAGAAGGTCCCGTATTATTAGATGGTGTACCACCAGAATCTCGTGTCCAGTTTAGGTCATCTCCACCATCCTGCGTCCAAAGACCAAGGTTAACTTGGTAACTCTCGGCGTATGGTGCCTCTACTCCTCCTAAACAGGTAGCTGGAGCAGAAGTGTCTGTGGTTGCAGAAACCGTATTACTGTTGCCTGACACATTACCTGCTTCATCTCTTGCTCTTACCCTATATTGATAGGTAGTTCCTTCTGCTAGACCGGTAATATTTGCACTGGTGCCCGCTACTTCCCCTAGTAAATTGTTGTCTTGAAAAACTTCATAAGCTACAACCCCTACATTATCTGAAGAAGCGTTCCAAGCAATACTCACAGAGTCAGCAGGCACTCCTGTTACTAAAAGGTTAATGGGATTAGAAGGTGCTTCTGTATCTGATGTAGCAATGTTAAATGCATCTATAGCTATATCTCCTTGCCAAGAAGTACTTGTAGTACCTCTAAAACGAAGTTGAACCTTATCTCCAGCATTAGCAGATAAGTCTACAACCGCTTCTAACCAATTAGCTCCTTGATCACTACTTTGCGACCAAACTTCTGTCTAAGTTTGAGAATCATTTTCTCTTACTTCTAGTTGTATTGTCGCAACGGAGTTACCTGTCATTTGATAATAGAAAGAAACTTCTGGAGAACCTCCACTAGTAAAATCAAAACAAGGACTATTTAATATAGTTTTTAGGCCTCCAAAATTAGGATTAGATGGTGTTCCTCCTGCAGGTAATGCCCAGTCAAAATCATCTCCTGAATCCTGAGACCAATCTCCTAAGGCATTTTCAAACCCTTCATTATAAGGAAAATTATCTACGGTGTCATCACAAGAAGCTGGCGGTGGTGGTCCAGAACATCCACTTGTAAACGAAGTGATTTGATCTGTATTTGTACCCCCATTAGAATTTTCAACCGCATCCACTCCAACTCCACGTCTTGCGAAGGCATCCAATATCAAACAATTGTATTGTCCTCCATAAAGATCTTGATCTGCTTGAAGTATTCCGTTTCGTCCAGATACATATCCTGGATTATTTGCTGTATTCTTAAGCCCCTCAATAACAAGAGCCATCGCTATATTATTAGCTCCGTTACCATTATATTGGTCTGCATCATATCCTTCTAAATCAATAAGATCCCAAGTTATATCCCATAAAATAGTAGCAAAACCATACCCTACTCCATGAGGTACAGAAAGCCCACCAATATCTCCATAATCAGTATTATTTACTGCAAAATCAGGACTATATCGTGTAGGGCGTATTCCAGCACCATTAGTGGGTTGACATATTGCATAGGTTCCCACGCCTCTTGCCGTATTTCTTGTCTCTCCAGGTCTAATGGCCATTACAAGGCCGAACCAGTCAGACCAACCTTCTCCCATTTGCTCTGAACCACCTAAGGCGTTGGTGCCAGGTCCTCCTACAAGACGCGTTGAAATACCATGCCCATATTCGTGCGCGATAATGGCATTATCTAAATCGCCATCTCTAGTAGGGTTAGTAAACAAGAACATTTGCATTCTTGGGTTTCCACCGTCTGCAGGGGTAGAAAAATTTGCGTTATTTGCACCACTTCCATCTTGTGCATCTGCATTTACAGAATCACTCCCTGCTCCTCCATTACCATAATTTTTTTCTTGAAAATTTCCAGACGCTTCATCAAAACCATAATGATACCAAACATCATGCATAATATTATTCCAATAAAAGAGATTTGTAGTAGCTGCAGATAAGAACGAAGACGGTGCATTATTAAGATTCAATGGGAAATTAAAATCTAATGCACTACCTCCATCTGGACGCGCTCCATTACCGTTATTCCCATTAATATCATCTTGAGCGAGTACATTGTTTCCTATAGTATTCGTAAACGCAGCTCCAGCTTGACCATTAGTATCGTACCATCCAAAAGGAGATGCACTTGCATCTGCTGGGTCATTTATAATTTGTCTACCTCCGTGATTTGGACTTTCAATACCCAGAGGATATACATTATAGGAACCTCTCCCCAACCGCAACATCTTAGGCAGCAGGAATGGCGCTATGATCCATCACTGGGCCATAAGATTCCACGTCATTATGATTGTGTTTACTATGATTTGGATCTTCAAAATTACAGCTAATCAACCAGTCATCTGTAAATAGTACCTCTCCAGATCCTGCGTCTATTATCTCATTCCACCAATGCTGCCCGTCTAATTGATAAATACTTACTTTCCATCCCAAACTATGTTTTCCATCAATATCAATATATACTTTATCTACAGTGATAGGTTCAATGCTTATTCCAGAATTATCATATACAAATGAATTTGAATTTTTTGCCTGAGCATTCAATGCTGCTGGAGTTGCCATGTCGTGTGCTCCTACAACTTTCATTATTGCCGCTTCTGGACTTAGCGACGTTTGAAAACTTTGCGCTTTCTCTTCCAGATTTGTTACAAACTGATTAATAAACCAAGTGATTTCACCTCCTTTTAAAGTAAGCTTATAACGTCCATTTTCTATTGGGATACCTTGATGCTTTTGTTGTGTATAAACATGTTGTATTTCGGGGTTTAGCGATGGGACTATGTCTGTTATTTCCCATTCAGCAACATCAGCTGCTCTAATATTGGACTCTCCTATATTGCTTTGCATAAATTGCTGTACAATGCCTTGCACATTCTGTGCAGAAATTGATTGTCCTATCACAAAGAGTAAAGGGGAAAAAAAGTAATACTTTCTCATGATTTTGGAAGATTATTGGTTAAATTTTGTTAAAAAATTACATCTTTCCTATTAATTAAACAACTATAAAATAAGCATTTACAATTTTTTAGACCAAATACACATATAAAATTTAACAAAGCGTTAAGACTTGTGAAAAATCATTATTCAATGCATAATATCCCTGTAATTATAGTGATAATTCATTCCAGTCTTTCTATGTGCTCTTATAGTTAACGCCTTATTTAAATTCGGTATTTTTACGCTGTGACTCAGTCAGAATTACTTACAGTATCTAATTTATCTATTGGTTTCGCTCAAGAGGGCAAGCAGGTAATGGCCGTAAAGGATATTTCTTTTAGTCTTAATAAGAATGAGGTTTTAGCAATAGTTGGAGAATCGGGTTCTGGAAAATCTGTTACGTCTCTAGCTATATTAGGACTTTTAGATAGGCAGCGAGCACAAATTTCTGGCGAGATACTTTATAATGATAGTTCCCTTTTACAGTTAAACGAGAAAGATTTCCGTCAGTATCGTGGCAATGAAATTTGTATGATTTTTCAAGAGCCTATGAGTTCGCTTAATCCATCCCTGAGCTGCGGTTTTCAAGTAGTAGAGATTATCAGACAACACACAGCACTCTCCAAAAAGGAAGCTACAGCACTCACCTTATCTCTATTTCAAAAGGTAAAACTTCCTAGACCCAAGGCGCTTTTTGATGCCTATCCGCATCAAATAAGCGGAGGCCAGAAACAACGTGTAATGATTGCTATGGCTATTGCCTGCAAACCTAAAATTCTTATTGCAGATGAGCCTACTACAGCCCTAGACGTAACGGTTCAAAAAGAAATTCTATTGCTTTTAAAAGAATTACAAGAAGAAACGCAGATGAGCATCATATTTATTAGCCACGACCTGTCGCTAGTAAGTAAAATTGCAGATAAGGTAGCCGTAATGTATAAGGGTAAGATTGTTGAATATGCTTCTGCGAAAGCGATATTTACCTACCCACAAAACACCTATACTAAAGCTTTACTCAATGCAAGACCTTCCTTAGATAATCGATTAACAGAACTTCCTACTATCGCTGATTTTCTGGAGAACAAACCTAAGACCGCTATAGAAGTTCCTCAAGAACGCCATAAAAGACTAGAAGAATTATATGCACAAGCCCCGCTACTCGAAATCAAAAATGTAGCAAAAACTTATGTTTCTAAGACGGGTATATTTTCTAAATCAAGAGAAGTAAAAGCGGTAAATGATGTTAGTTTTTCTTTATATCCAGGGGAGACTCTCGGCCTAGTGGGCGAATCTGGCTGTGGGAAATCTACCTTAGGCAACGCCATATTACAACTTGCACCAATCCAAGAAGGCTCTATTCTATTTAAAGGAGAAGAAATCACAAGCTTATCCAGAAGACAACTGAGAGCCTTGCGAAAAGATATCCAAATCATCTTTCAAGATCCCTATGCATCTTTAAATCCAAGATTAACAGTAGGTCAAGCCATAATTGAACCTATGCAAGTACATAAGCTCTATACATCTAAGCGAGAACGCAAAGAAAGAGCCTTGTATCTTATGCATAGAGTTGGGCTGGAACCCGAACACTTTAATAGATATCCGCACGAATTTAGTGGCGGACAGCGACAGCGCATAGGTATTGCACGAACCATTGCCGTAGAACCACAGCTTATTATATGTGATGAATCTGTAAGTGCTTTAGATATTTCTGTACAAGCGCAAGTGCTTAACCTCTTGAATGAGTTAAAAAAAGACTTTGGGTTTACCTATATTTTTATATCCCACGACTTGGCGGTAGTAAAATATATGGCAGACCAGCTAGTGGTAATGCAAAATGGACGTATTGAAGAGATAGGAGAAGCAGACACTATTTATAGCAACCCCAATAGTGACTACACAAAGAATCTAATAGATGCCATCCCCAAAGGGATTTAAAACATCAAAATTTTTCTAGCTAAGCGAAAACAATTGAAGGTAAATTGAGCTGTATTTTGTGCTCCTATCATTGCTTTTTTAATTTGTGGTACTATGGCATTCATAATCAATATTATTTAAAAGCAAAAACCGCAGGGCTCCCCCCGCGGTTTTCTAACAAATCATAACATTAAATACTCTTATGAGTTTCAAAGCTATTCGGTATATGATGAAGATAATTTACACTTTAACTTGAAAATAAAACTCTTCATCGATTTCAATTAGTGTTTTTGGGGACTGCTAAAGTAATACATTTTTATTCTTACACAACTATTTTATTTAACTTTTTTGCGTAAAAAGTTAAAGTTTTGTGTATTTTGTCGAATTAAAAGTGTTTTTAATCGTTAAAAATGAGTTTTGTATCGATTTATGAATAGAATAATGAATCAATTTTTTGAGCGAGAATGTCTAAAAATTTGTAAGATTCTTCCGTTTTTTCGTTTTCCTTTCTTTCGAGTATCTCTTACATCTTCAACTTCATAATAGGAACGACCATAATTAGACCTCACATCTTCTCCCAATTTTCTAGCCACTTGATTACACATTCTTATAACAAAGGCTTCTTCTTCATTAGGGTATGATAAGTCGTGTCCTGCTTGGTCTATTTTTTTACCTCTTGAACTAGTGTTTCGTTTACGCGCGTGATAATCTTCTGTTTCATATAGCTCATTATAACAATGTATCAATTCGTGACCTAGAACGGCCATAGGAGAATTGTATCCTTTATTAGAAGCAAACCATTTCTTTCTGTGGTTTTTTCTAAAATAAACTCCATGAGTATCATAAAATCCTATAGTATTATGACTGGGGCTGTAAAAGTTTTTAGCTTTAGAATAGATAATTCTAATATCATTCTCTGTATCCGTCGTCAAGACATCAATAATATCTACGGTATCTATAACACCCCCATCTTTATAACTAATGGTAAGAGCATTTGTCTTATGTAAATAGTCTAACGCTTTACATGTATTTCTTAAAAACCTATCCTTAATAATAGTATAGTCCCTACTCTCCAGATAAAAATATAGATGTGGTTTTTTCTGTAAATCGTAAATGGTCATTTAGAATTGCATTTCAGGTATATCACCTTCTACGAGTAGTGTCCCTTCTGTTGCTTGGTCAATCTCCTCTACCGTAACGCCCGGCGCCCTCTCTAATAGTTTAAACCCGTTTGCAGTTACTTCAAGTACCGCAAGATTGGTTACGATTTTCTTCACGCATCCTACTCCCGTAAGTGGTAAAGAGCATTTCTTAAGTAATTTAGATGCCCCTGCACGATTCGTATGCATCATCGCAACAATAATGTTTTCTGCGCTGGCTACAAGATCCATCGCCCCTCCCATTCCTTTAACCATCTTCCCTGGAATCTTCCAGTTTGCGATATCTCCATTCTCGGCAACTTCCATAGCGCCTAGAATCGTGAGATCTACATGTTTGCCACGAATCATCCCAAAACTAGTTGCACTATCAAAAAAGCTAGCACCTGGTAAAGTTGTAATGGTTTGCTTTCCTGCATTAATAATATCTGCATCTTCTTCTCCCTCAAAAGGAAACGGACCCATACCTAATACCCCATTCTCACTTTGAAACTCTACCTCAATATCTTCACGTACATAATTTGCCACTAGTGTAGGGATTCCTATACCAAGATTTACATAGTACCCATCCTGAACTTCTCGCGCTATGCGCTGTGCTATTTGTGTTTTATCTAATGCCATATTTTAATTCCCACGAAGATGGGAATCTCACCCAAAATCGATAGTATTATTTTGTTAGTAATTCTATTAAATGCCCGTAAAAAGTTATTCTCTACTTCTAACAGTGCGTTGCTCTATTCTCTTTTCGTAGGTTTCTCCTTGAAAAATACGTTGCACAAAAATTCCTGGAATATGTACTTGATTAGGATCTAATGTTCCTGCAGGAACAAGTTCTTCTACCTCAGCAACAGTAATCTTAGCCGCGCCACACATATTAGGATTAAAATTGCGTGCCGTTCCTTTAAAAATTAAATTTCCCGCAGTGTCTCCTTTCCAAGCTTTTACAAAAGCAAAATCTGCATCAAAGGCTTCTTCTAAGATATGCATCTTTCCATTAAATTCCCTAGACTCCTTGCCTTCGGCTACTTCTGTGCCATAACCGGCCGGCGTATAAAAAGCAGGGAAGCCTGCCTTTGCCGCTCTACAGCGCTCTGCTAATGTGCCTTGAGGGATGAGTTCAACATCTAGTTCTCCACTTAGCATTTGCCTTTCAAACTCGGCATTTTCACCTACATAAGAAGAAATCATTTTTTTTATCTGTCGTTTTTGAAGTAGTAATCCCAACCCAAAATCATCAACTCCCGCATTATTAGAAACACATGTAAGTCCATTTACATTAAGTTTCACCAGTTCTGCTATGGCATTTTCTGGAATACCACTTAAGCCAAAACCTCCAAGCATTAAGGTCATATCGCTTTGCACGCCTTCCAGTGCCTGCTGCACTCCTGTTACTTTTTTTGTTATCATAGTCTGCTATTTGCTCTCTAAAAATACAAAAAAGGGAGGGAGTACGCTTTCGCGAAAGCATAAAAAAACCCCTAACTAAGGCAGAGGTTTTGTTTCTGGTTACATTGGAATTAGAAATCGAGTTCTTCTGGCAACTCTTCACTAACTCCAGTACCCTTATATATATCACAATCTACCTCAATGGATAGGTTCTTAGGTTTTGTAAACTCTTCATCAGAAATACCAAGGTCTTTATTCTTATACACTTCTTTCATATACAATCCCCACATAGGCAATGCCATTGTGGCTCCTTGACCGTAACGCAGTGAGGGAAAATGTGTCGCACGATCATCTCCTCCAACCCAAACACCCGTAACTAGATTAGGTACTATACCCATAAACCAACCGTCGCTTTGGTTCTGGGTTGTTCCTGTCTTACCAGCTATTGCGTTTGTAAATCCATAAGGATAACCCGTAATCACATTCTTATAATCATTTCTACTATTAGCGTAAGTACTTCTTAAACGGAGTCCAGAGCCTGAACGCGTTACTCCTTCCATAAGTTGCAGGGTCACATAGGCACTTTCTGCACTTAGAACATCTGCCATTTTGGGCTCGTGTTG
>JALZVV010000237.1 GCA_023299935.1 Dokdonia sp. | reverse complement strand
CACTTGGATATGGTGCATCAAAAAAATGGAGATACTCAATTTGATTTTGAAGAGCAGGGTATTAAAATGTATATCGATGGAGATTGGGTGCGAGCAAAAGGGACGACTCTAGGTGCAGACAATGGGCTAGGAGTGGCTACGATTATGGCTATTCTAGAAAGCACAGATATTGCTCATCCTGCCATAGAAGCATTATTTACCATAGATGAAGAAACCGGAATGACCGGTGCTATGGAACTTAAAGGCGGAGTCTTGCAAGGAGAGATCTTACTTAATCTAGATACCGAAGAAGATGATGAGATAGGAGTAGGTTGTGCAGGAGGAATAGATATTACAGCAACTAGAGCGTATAAAGAAGAAGCAACACCTGACGGAGTTGTAGGATATACTGTTACGGTTAAGGGACTTCAAGGAGGGCATTCTGGAATGGATATTCATAAAGGTTTAGGAAATGCCAATAAATTAATGAACCGACTTCTTTATGGCGGCTTTGAGAATTATGGTTTACGTATCGAAACTATAGACGGCGGTAGTTTACGTAATGCGATACCAAGAGAAAGTACAGCAACGATAGTTGTAGATAAGGTACATCAAGGCGCTTTTGAGTTAGAATTAGGACAATTGATAACAGCAATTAAAGAAGAATATACGAGTCTTGAGCCAGAACTAACGATGAGCTTAACAGGCATCGATATTCCTAAAAAGGTGATGGATTTAGGAGTGCAAGAAGGCTTGACACAAGCCTTGTATGCTGCATTAAATGGCGTCTATCGTATGAGTCCGGCCATAGCAGATCTTGTTGAAACATCTAATAATGTGGCTAGAGTACTAGTAAAAGATGGTCAGATTAAAATAGGATGTCTTACACGCTCTTCTGTAGAGAGTTCTAAATTAGATCTTGCAACTGGATTACAAGCTACTTTTGAGCTTATAGGTTGTGAAGTAGTATTATCTGGTGACTATCCAGGTTGGGCACCTAATATGAATAGTGCGATATTAAAGGTACTTGAAGAGAAATATCTCCAGATTAATGGTGAGAAAGCCCATGTGGCAGCCTGTCACGCGGGTCTAGAATGTGGGATACTTGGACAGAATTATCCAGGAATGGATATGATTTCTTTTGGACCTACAATTAAAGGAGCACATTCTCCAGATGAAAGAGCAAGTATTTCTAGTGCGCAGAAATACTGGAATTTTGTTTTAGAAATACTTAAAGATTCACCTAGGGTTTAATAATCGTTAATAATAAGTATAGCCGCTGCAAAAACGATAGTAGCAGCTGTAGGTATAGAATATGCTTAGCCCTAACTGTAGAGGACCTGAAAATTTGTATTTACATACATTATTGAAAATCTAATGTTTCTGAAGCTCTAATCAGATTTTCTAGGGCGCTAATCTTTTTGTAAATCTTATTAAAAAACGTGTTTTGTTCTTTTTCTCCAGCTGTACTTAGCAATGTAGAATGCTGTAGTTGCTTATCTAGATATGTTTTGGCGTGGGTACAAGTGTCCCTGTCAGAGGTTCTGTAATAGGAGAGTAAGGTAAAAGGGATATATAAGGATTGCTGGTCTCGTACTTGTGCATAGATATTATTATTCATAATAAGCAATTCGTTATGATACAAGCGATATTCTGGATCTGTTAGTACACGATCTCTAATTGTAGCTATAGTAGTTTTGAGACTTGTTGTGATTTCTAAAGCATCTTTTTCTGTAAGATGACCGGCTTGAAAATAAAAATAGACTTGTTTAAGTGTTCCATTAATAGTGGTGAGATCCCATATCTCTGTTATGGGTAGGTTTTTATACAAATCTCCTAGTTGTATAGCGATATTTTGAATATCTAGGCTAGGAGTGAAATGTCCATAACTGGTCGCATAAAAATCTGGATCTAAGAGTTTAAGCCACACATATATTTTAAATCTACGCAAGGTATCGTTTTGTAAATCGTAAAACACAGGAATGTCTTTTGCAGAATAAATGAGTTGGCAACCTTCTTGACCTAATAAGGGAAGAAGATTGTTATAGGAGTTTACAAAATACTCATAAAGCTGTTCTTGGTTATGTATGGGTTTTGTCTTTTCTACAGAAACCCAATGGCTCTCTTTAGTTACAAACAATTTGTCTAGGGATAACTTAAAGTGCTTTGCTAGGGTGATACTTTCTGATAATGAAAATTTACTTTTAAGACTTGATCTTCTATGAGCGGCGTCATAGCTAATGTCCAGTATGGTAGCTATGGTTTCATTAAGGGAAGTGTTATCCGGTAAAACGTTTTGTATTTCTTTTATAAAAAGGGCTTGCTCCATAGGTTAATGCTATAAAAATTGTGATTATCGCAATAATTAATTTAAATATACCTATTTAGAACAATTTAATATGTGAATAGTGCAATAATTTTGGAACGAATTTAAAAACTAGAATTATGAAACGACTTCCTTTAGGCCTAATTATTTTTAGATGTATAGCCGCAATTATCATTTTTGTTACCGCTTACAATTATCGAGAATGGGCAATTCCATTGATTATTGCTCTTATGTTTTTGGGCTTAGTCTCAGATGTTTTAGATGGTATTATCGCTAGAAAATATGAAGTTGCAACCGCAACCCTCAGAAGATTAGATAGTCAGGCAGATATGGTTTTTTGGCTGTCTATAGGATTAGCCACCTACTGTATTTATCCCCACTTAATAATGAATACTATTATTGAGATACGGATACTGCTAGGTCTTGAAGTCTTATGCTATGTTGTGAGTTTAGTTAAGTTTAAAAGAGAGTCTGCTTCGCATGCCTTTTTATCTAAAATGTGGGGATTAAGCCTGTTAGCTGTATTTACTGCTATGCTTGGTTTTGAAGGTAGTGGCATATTGTTTTATGTTTCTTTAGTTCTCGGGTATATAGCTCATTTAGATAGGCTACTTATAAGCCTTCTTTTACCCAAGTGGACTGCAGATGTCCCAAGCGCATATCACGCCTGGCGTATACGTAAAGGTTTTGAAATCAAGAGAAACCCATTATTTAACTAGTATCCGTTTCAGGATGCGATCAATACTATTTTAATCACACTTTAAATACATTTTTTCCTATGAAAACGCTTAGTTTAATAACACTATGCTTGTGCTCTTTGATGAGTATAGCACAAAACACTACAACAACGGTAAAAAAGGACTCCATAGATTATTGGGGTGATGACCCTAATTTTGTCTATAATTTACCTGAGAGCAGACCCAAATTTGAAGTAGGGGGTGGGATATTTATTCCTCAAGGAGACTTTGCCCAATATATTAAGCCATCTCCATATGTAGATATAGATTTATACCTCCCTGCTAGACGCAATAAATCTATTACTGTGATCTTTCAATATGTGAGATTGCAGGAAAATGAACCACTACTTATTACTAATCCCGCTACTTCAATAGGTGGTGAAATATCACCGGAATTTATTTTGAATACGGCTGTGAGGTTTAGTCAGAATTTGACCAAGAAAAGTACTAAATCTAAATTGGAATTAGGGCTTGGATTAGGAGCTTCTGCCTTATTTCT
>JALZVV010000236.1 GCA_023299935.1 Dokdonia sp. | reverse complement strand
GCATTTTTAAGCATGTCTTTTGCAGAAGCAATCATATCCTTACGCATTTCCCATTCGTTCTCTTTCCACTCGGCATCAAACGTGACTGTTGGTAATCCCCACTTATCGAGCTTGTTGTAATCCAGCTCCATTTTGTTTTCGTGATAAGGCAGACATTCTCCAAAGCCCATAAGACCTATAGTCCACCCGCCTGGTTCTTGGATTGCTTTTTTAAGAGCAGCTCCATAACCGGCTTCTGCAATTTGTGGCTGGTAATCGCCACGGCCGGCACCTCCTTGATAGCCATATCCTCTTTTAAAGGTTTTTTGATTGGTCTCGCCACCTATGTTTCTAAAACGCGGAATGTATATTCCATTAGGACGACGTCCTTTATAATATTTATCCTTATCTCCAGACCACTTTGCAGTTGCTCCTGCTTTAAAATGGTGGTCCATTAAGTTATGACCTAGCTCTCCAGAGTCATTACCCATTCCGTTAGGGAAGCGCTTACTTTTAGATTGCATTAATATACTTGCAGAAGCAATGGCAGAAGCACATAAGAAGACCACTTTACTCTTAAATTCTATTTTTTCATTAGTTTCCTGGTCTATCACACGTACGCCACTCGCCTTACCTGTTTTCTCATCGTAAATCACTTCCGAAACAATAGAAAATGGACGAAGGGCCATGTTACCGGTTGCCTCAGCAGCTGGCAATGTAGACGAGTTACTCGAGAAATATCCTCCAAACGGACAACCTCTCATACAACGGTTTCTAAACTGACAAGCAGAACGGCCATCATAAGTTTTTGCTCCTGTAATATGGGCTACCCGACCTATAGTAAGTACACGGTCTTTATAGTTTTGAGCCATATTCTTCTTAAGGTGCGTCTCTACACAATTAAGTTCCATAGGCGGATTGAATTTACTGTCTGGAAGTACTTCAAGACCTAAGGCCTCGCCACTTACAGAAATAAATTCTTCTACTTTCTCATACCAAGGCGCAATATCCTTATAACGTACAGGCCAGTCTACGGCAATACCTTCTTTCTTGTTTGCTTCAAAATCAATATCACTCCAGCGATAACTCTGTCTTCCCCACATTAAGGAGCGACCTCCTACGTGATACCCACGAATCCAATCAAAACGTTTGGTTTCATTATACGGGTGGTCAATGTCATCTACAAAAAAGTGCCTGCGTTCAGCCTTGTGCACATAGCCTGTGCGTGATTGCTTTTGATAGCGAGCATTAATCTCTCTAGGGTTTTCACCTTTAAATTTGGTGTCCCAAGGGTCGGTGTGCATTGTTGGATAATCTTCAATATGCTTGACCATTCGGCCTCGTTCTAAAACAAGTGTTTTTAAGCCATTTTCACAGAGTTCTTTGGCAGCCCAGCCACCACTTATCCCTGACCCTACGACAATTGCATCGTAGTTTTCGTTTTCGTTAGGAGTATTCACTATATATTGTATTAATGATAATATTTTGTTTCGGTAGTTACCAAATATATAAATTTTAAGTTGTTTTTTGTCAATTTATAAAAAGTCATAACTTAGGCAAACGGTAGATTTAACAGTTTATCCCAAGCGAAAACGTTATAGTTCTACCATAACAAATTCCTATCTTATGAAAAATATGTTGACAGCAGCGCTAATCTGTTCTTTTTTGATGATTTCTTGTAAAGAAAAGACTTCAAATCAAGGCAAAAATACTGCTTCCGCGAAAGCAAAAACCACAACTACAACCGTGAGTAATTCTAACTACAAGCACTCCTTAGCACAATGGTCTTTAAACAAACCTTTTAAAGATGGCAGTTTAGATCCAATGGATTTTGCATCTATCGCCAAAGAGTTAGGGTTTACAGGGGTAGAATACGTGACCCAATTATATCCTACGGTATTGGAGACTGGAGCAGATTATCAAGAACGAGTGATGGCACTAGCTAATAAACTTAATGTAAAAAGTAAGCAAGCAGGTGTAGACAATGTCTTGATTATGGTAGACCACGCGGGAGAACTGGCAGATCCAGACCCTGCAAAGCTTAAAGAAGCGGTGGCTAACCATAAAGTCTGGATGGATGCCGCCGCACTTATGGGAGCACATGCTGTAAGAGCAAACCTGTTTGGGGAGTTAGATCCTGTAAAATGGCACAAGCTTTCTGTCGCTTCACTGCAGGAATTAGGAGCCTATGGAAAGGTAGTAGGAGTGAATATTGTAATAGAAAACCACGGAGGTTGGTCTAGCGACGGCGCAAAGCTCGTTGCCGTTATGAAAGAAGTAAACCTAGAAACGGTGGGAACCTTGCCGGATTTTGGAAATTTTTGTGTAAAAAGAGAGGGAGGAGAACGCTGGGGAGCACCTTGTATAGAAGAATACGATGCCTATAAAGGAACGCAAGAACTTATGGAATTTGCCGTAGGAGCGAGTGCAAAGTCCTATAATTTTGATGATAATGGAGATGAGACCAAGTTAGATTACCAACGCCTCATCCAAATCGTAAATGATCATAAAACATCCCGTTTTAAAGGTTATATAGGAACGGAATATGAAGGAGGTTTGCCTAATCCTAAAGACGGAGCAAAACTAACCAAAGCCTTGGTGCAAAAATCAATAGATAA
>JALZVV010000235.1 GCA_023299935.1 Dokdonia sp. | reverse complement strand
TTCTCTAACACTGTTATCTTTTCATCTGCATATTTATCATACAAAGCGGCTACTAATGCACCACTACTACCTACGCCATATCCTTGTGGGATGCTAGAATCAAAATACATACCGCCAGCGATATCCTTGTCTAATCGTTGTATATCAAAATTAACAAGGGTTTCTGGGTCTTGGTCTAGTTTGCCTAAATAAGTAGCAAATGCTTGCAGTTTTGTATTAGAGTCTATCGCTTCTTGAGAAGGATTGTCTTCTATTTTAAGTGCTCCATTGTAAAAGCTATATGGAATAGCGAGACCTTTAGAATCTTTAATGATTCCGTACTCTCCAAAGAGTAATATTTTTGAGTAAAAAAGTGGGCCTTTCATATCCTATACATCTATTCTAGTGTAACAAAGTTACAATTTTTTTGCTCCTAATCCTGCATTATCGTGTATGTACTGCCCATTCTGACAGTATTTTGCAAGTTTTTTGGCAATAAATTCCTGTACATTATCCTTTTCGGTTGCTGGATACATCACATGAACATTTGCTCCTGCATCTAGTGTAAAGCAAACTTTAGAACCCGTTTCTTCCCGATACTGCCATATTGTATTGATAATTTGTAGCGTATTGGGTTTCATTAAAATAAAATACGGATGACTAGTCATCATCATCGCATGTAGCGTGAGCGCTTCACTTTCTACTATTTTTATAAAGTCGTCTATAGCACCGTTTTTAAAAACGGTCATTAAACTTGATAAGTTCTCGTGAGCTTGGGCGAATCTCGCTTTCGCGAAAGCGTGACCGTGCATTAAGCCATGTCCAACGGTACTTGATACTTGTTTTTCTCCTTTATCTACCAATAAAATAGTGTCTTGGTAGTTTGTAAAAACTTCGTGTACTTTTCCTAAAAATGGTGTTCCAAACAGATTACTACTGTTGTTTATCTCTTTATGTGCTCCCCAAACCACAAGTGGCCCCTCTATACTCCTACAAGCACTTCCTGAACCTAATCGTGCTAGAAAAGATGCTTTTTGAGTAAGGTAATCTTGTGTTAATTCAGGCACCAATTGCTTTTCCATATCCATAAGACATAAGGCAAGTGCACTCATACCAGACGCAGAGCTTGCTATCCCTGAACTATGCGGAAAGCTATTTGTAGTCTCTATCCTAAAGGAATATGCTTTTACAAAAGGGACATAGGTCTCTATACGCTCAAAAAAGGTTTTAATTTTAGGCTCAAAGCTTTCTTCACGTTTTCCGTCTAGAAATACTTGAAAAGATGTTGTATTGCTTTTTTGATAGCTTAAGGTAGTCTTGGTATTACAATTACTAAGAGTAAAACTTATACTTGGATTTTGCGGGAGTTGCTCTCCGTACTTCCCCCAATATTTTACTAGTGCAATATTACTAGGAGATTGCCAAGAGACGACACCGTTTGCTAATTGTTTGTATTCTTTACTACCTAAAAATGCGTCTTGTGTCATAAACAATATATTATAGACAAAGATAACTCAACAAATCAGAAACTTATATACTCTAGGTTATTTCTATAAGCCTATGCGATATAATCCTACAATTATATATCGCAATAATGCTATATATAAATTAATGTGTTTTGTTAGCAATAGCCTGAGCTACGTGATATCCGCCTGTCCAAGCATTCTGAAAATTAAAGCCTCCCGTAATGGCATCTATATTAAGGACTTCTCCAGCCATATATAGATTAGGTAACAGCTTGCTTTCAAAGGTTTTAAAATTAATCTCTTTTAAATCTACTCCTCCTGCAGTCACAAATTCTTCCTTAAAGGTACTCTTCCCTTTTACTTGGTAAATGCCTTGCGTGAGTTCTTGAGACAAAGCAACTAGTTTTATTTTAGGAATATCTGCCCATTTTGTCTGCTCCTCAATTTGCACAGCTACAAGAAGTTTTCTCCAAAGGCGTTTAGGCAATTCAAAATGTGCATAGGTGTGTGGAGATTGTTTAGCATACTTATGCTTAAGCTCGGTGAGTTGTTCTAGTGCATCTTCTTGAGTGGTGTACAATAGCCAATTTACCTTTATCTGAAATTCGTATTTACAGGAGTTGAGCTCTCGTGCACCCCAAGCAGATAGTTTTAGAATTCCTGGACCGCTCATTCCCCAATGGGTAATAAGCAAAGGCCCTTCGCTTTCTAGCGGCAAGCCAATAACTTCAACTGCCGCTTCTGTAGAGAGTCCCATGAGACCCTCAATTCTCTCGTCTTTTATATTAAAGGTAAATAAAGATGGCACTGCCGGTGTAATACTATGTCCCAGCATTGCTAACTGTTTCCAGATTTTAGGGTTACTTCCCGTAGCCATCACCAAGCTAGTGCAGTTTATAATTCCTTTTGACGTAATTAGTTCCCAAGACGGTTGTTGTTCTAGTTGCGCTTTTGCGAAAGCGAATTCCTTTAAAGCATATTCTTTAAGAATAGTAATATTATAAGTCTTTGCCTCTTTTAAAAAACAATCTATAATGGTTTGTGAAGTATCTGTAGTAGGAAACATTCTTCCGTCTTCTTCTATTTTGAGCGCTACACCTCGCTCTTCAAACCAAGCAATAGTATCTCCTGTCATAAAACTATGAAAAGGCCCTAATAATTCTTTAGCCCCTCTTGGGTAGTTGTTTGTAAGCTCACTAGGAATAAACTCAGCATGTGTAACATTACAGCGCCCTCCTCCAGAAATTCTAACCTTTTCCAAGACACTCTTCCCTCTCTCTATAATTGCAATCTTATGTCCTGGGATATTTTTTGCCAAATTAAGTCCTGTAAAAAAGCCTGCTGCTCCTCCACCTACTATAACCGTATCAAAATAAAATGCTATAGTATCGTTCGTTTTCACGAGTGCAATATAGCGATGAAATATATTAACATCCTGTCATCAAAAATAGATTTTCAAGCCCATCCGTTTAATTTAATTTTTTGTAGCCCATAACTTGTTAATTTTTTGGACAACAAACTGCGATATTGATAATTATATAGCGTTACAATTGTCATAAAAGAAATTTTGTTCTCTTGTCAACACGAAAACGTTTTCGTAAATTTAAGGGTTAGCTTTGCTTGGTTTAACACAAAATTTACATAAATTTAGCCCTTATAGAAGGTGCAAATTGCATTCAAAATGACTAAGCAAAAACTAAATTTAAAAGGAAATCTTATGAAGAAAGTATTACTTACTAAAGTGTTACTATTGGCAGCAGTGCTGTTTTCAGGCATTTCATTTGCTCAAACTGTTACAGGAACAGTTTCTGAAGAAAATGGACCATTACCTGGTGCAAGTGTTGTTGTAAAAGGAACAAATAACGGTGCATCAACCGATTTTGATGGTAATTACACATTAGATAATGTAGCTAATGACGCTACACTCGTTTTTAGTTATGTTGGCTTCGCTACTCAGGAAGTTGCAGTTAATGGTCAAAGTACTGTTAATGTAACTATGTCTGGCACTAATGCTCTAGACGAAGTTGTTCTTATTGGATATGGTTCTACAACTATTAAAGATGCTACAGGTACTGTAGCAGTAGTAACATCAGATGAGTTTAATGGTGGTGTTATTGCATCTCCAGAACAATTAATTCAAGGTAAAACAGCTGGTGTGGCTATTTCAGAAACTTCTGGAGAGCCTGGTGCTGCAATCAACTTCAATATTAGAGGAGTAAACTCAATCCGTTCTGGAAACGACCCATTATTTGTAGTGGATGGTATTCCTTTAGGTGGTGGTGGAGCGCCTGGAGCTAATATTGGTGGAATTGGTGGAAGTAACACCAGAAACCCATTAAGTTTCTTAAACCCCAATGATATTGAAAGTATATCTATCCTAAAAGATGCTTCTGCAACAGCAATTTATGGAGCTCGTGCTGCAAATGGTGTTGTAATTATTCAAACCAAAGCAGGTAGAGGAGCAAGAAATGGAGTTTGGGAATTAAATAGTTCAGTAAGTCGAGGTAGTGCTGCAGAAGAATATGACCTACTTACAGCAAGGGAATTTAGACAGGCTCGTGCCGATCTAGGTCTACCAGCTGCTTTAAATGGTGGAGCTAGTTCAGATTTTCAAGACTTCTTATTACAAACGGCTACTTCGAGAAGAACAGATTTAAGCTACTCTAAAAACTGGGGTTCTGGTAATATTAGATCTTCTGTTTCTTACAGTAATCAGAATGGCGTTGTTGTAACAAATCAACAAGAGCGTATAGCAGGAAGAGTTAATATTGGTCAGAAATTTTTAGATGATAAACTTGATGTAAATTTTCAAGGAACTATATCTAGAGTTAATGACACTCAAGCACCTTCTTCTGGACAAGCAGGTTCGGTCGGGGATTTTGTTTCTGCATCTTTAACTACTAATCCAAGTTTCCCAATTGACCCAGACGCGACATTTGGATTTGAGAACAGATTTAATCCAGCTAACTTATTAGAGAATTTTAGGTCACTTGCTAATACCAATAGGTATCTAGCTAATATTTCTGTAGGTTACGACTTCACTTCGGAGTTTAGCGCTAAGGTATTTGCTAGTTATGATTATAGCGATGGACAAATCATTTCTGCTTTTGCTCCTAATGTATTTGGTGTAAATAATATTTCAGGTGTAGGAGATGTTCAATTCAATAATGTAGAAAATGAAAATACTCAGCTTGACATCACCCTTAATTATAAAAAAGATTTTGGTAGCACCAACCTTGATTTATTAGGAGGGTATTCTTACCAGAAATTCGATCGCAATGGTTTCTTTTCTAATGGGCGTGGTTTAGCTACGAATAATCTAGATGGAATTTTCGACAGGGTTGAACGTCAATACGACATTGTATCGGATGCATTAGGTGGTAATTTTGCACAATTCGGTTATGATGGCGATAGCGCTTCTTTTGGAAGAAATAATTTTAGTGATCCAGACACTCCATTTGTGTTTGAGGATTTACCTTCTTTTGAAAGGCTGATAACAGCTTATACTGCAAATACATTTGATAATTTTGATGAATTTCAATCTGTGTTTGTAAGAGCCAATTTGTCTTTTGCAGATAACAAATACCTATTAACGGGTACAGCAAGATATGATGGTTCTACACTTTTTGGAGAAGATGAAAGATATGCTTTTTTCCCTTCTGGTGCATTCGCCTGGAATCTTCATGAAGAAGATTTTACAGGAGAAAGTATTTCTACTTTAAAACTAAGAGTGGGATATGGTATTACAGGTAACTCTCAAGGACTTAGTTTTGGTAATTCTGTTCTTAGACAGCAAATTGCAGGACAAGGTTTCCAAGGGCCTACAGATTTAAACCCCCCTGGAGCGACTGTTTTCTTGGGAAATAATGAGGCTGGATTAAAATTTGAAGAAACTACAGATTTCAATTTGGGTATTGATTTTGGTTTCAATCAAGATCGTTTTAACGGTTCTGTCAATATCTATCGCAGAGATACTGACGATTTACTAATTAATCGCACGGTTCCAGCTCCTGCTTTTGGAGGAATCCCAACAGTTTTTGGAAATTTACCAAGTGGTACTGTAGTTAACCAAGGTGTTGAAATTTCCTTAAATTATGATTTCGTACAAACAGAAGATTGGAACTTTGGAGCAAGCTTTAACATTGCCTTTAACGATAATGAGTTAACTGATTATGAAGGAGCTCCTATTGATTTTGCTCCTATTAACGGTAATGGTTTAACCAATGCGTTTGCACAGCAATTAGCAGATGGCCAACCGCTTTCGTCATTCTTCCTTGCAAGATTTGAAGGATTGGATGCTGATGGAAATTCAATTTTTGCAGATATCAACGGTGACGGCGTTGGAGATGCGGTAACGGATAGAGAATTCTCTGATCGTTCTGCCGTACCAACAGTTTCTGGAGGTCTTACACTTAACGCAAGTTATAAGAATTGGTCCTTATCATCATTCTTTAACTATCAAGGTGGTTTCTATGTGTACAATGCTACTGAAAACGCTTTATTTTCGGCAGGTAACTTCTTACAGGCTCAGAACGTAACACAAAGCGTTATTACTAGTTTAAATAATGGCGAGAATATTGGTGCTTCAACGACAGTTTCCGATCGTTTCTTAGAAAAAGGTGATTTTGTTCGTTTACAAAATGCGACTCTTTCTTATGATTGGCCAATTAGCAGAGAAAGTTTCCTAGATGCTTTACGCCTATCATTCACAGGACAAAACTTATTTTTAATAACAGACTATAGCGGTTTAGATCCTGAAGTTTCTGTAAACACAGGATTCTTAAACGCTGCTGCAATACCTGCTAGAGGTATTGATTTAGCACAAATACCACGGCCTAGAACATTTACTTTAGGACTAAATGCAAGATTTTAAAATTAAAAAAATGAGAACTATGAATTATTTAAAAACAAATTCCATCTTCAAGCCCGTTTTGGCTATGATGGTCCTAGTACTTCTTGGATCCTGTACGGACCTTGAACTAGAAGAAACAGATTCTATTAATGCCGAAGCTTTTGAAGGAGTTGTAGATCCCGATGGTTTTATTACCGGCATGTACAATAACCTAAACGGGTTTATTGGAGATCAAGCAAATACATTTGCTTTAGCTGAGGTGACTACAGAAGAATTTATTATCCCTACGCGTGGAGCAGATTGGGGTGATAATGGTATATGGAGACAATTACACCAACACAACTGGCCTTCTAATCATGCCTTTATTGGTACAGTTTTTAATCAGTGGAATGGTTTTCAATTTTCCGCAGATCAATTGTTATCTCCACTAACGACCCTTTCAACGGAGCAAACTGGTGAAGCATATTTCTTTAGAGCTCTAGGCGTTTGGATGATCTTAGACAATTTCGGTCAAGTTCCTGTTAGAGATCCTGAAGAGTCTCTATCAATCGATCCTCTGGTACTTACTGGGGCAGATGCTACAGCTCGTATTATAGGAGACCTAGAACAGGCTATAACCAACCTTCCAACTATTACTCCAGGTTCTGGAACCAATGTTATTGGTAAAAGTGCTGCTAGATATCTTTTAGCCAAAGTATTATTAAATAGACATGTTTACGAAGGCACTTCTCCATCAACTGGAGATATGCAAGTTGTTGTAGATCTTGTTAATCAAATAGAAGCAGATGGTTTTGCGCTACAGGCAGGATACTTTGACCTTTTTAGAGACTCAGCAGATGACGAAACAATTCTTTCAATAGGTGCCGCAGTTGGTAATAGAATATGGAATGGCCTTCACTACAATCAAACTCCAGAAATTGCCGGTGGTGGATGGAATGGCTTTGCTACATTAGCAGAATTCTATGACTTATTTGAAGGACCTGCAGATTCTAACTTAGAAGGTGAAGGGCAAGAAGAGCGCAGAGGTTTTGTTCCTACTGAAGGAATAGCATTTACTGGTCGTCCTGGAACTACTGATTCTGGAGATTTCCCAGGTTTTGAATCAGGTTCTAATGTTGGTAATGGTTTCTTACTTGGACAACAATATGAAATAGATGGAACGCCACTTAATGACAGACCAGGTGGGCCTCTTGTATTTAGAAGAGATTATACAGACAATAATAACGCTTCTAATATCATTAATAATGATGAAAATACTGGAATTAGAGTAATAAAGTATAATCCAACATTTGGAGGATTTACTGGACACGAAATATTCTTTAGATTTTCAGATGCACACTTAATGAGAGCAGAAGCGATAATGAGAGGTGCATCAGGTGATGCATTAGCAGAAGTTAATGAGTTACGTCTTATTCGTAACGCTTCCCCTCTTGGAACGATGACAGAACAGGATATGCTTGACGAAAGAGGTCGTGAGTTATATGAAGAATTATGGAGACGAAATGATTTAGTTCGTTTTGGTCAGTTTACTAGAGACTGGGAGTTAAAAGATCCAGCTCACGTAGGTGATGCAACTAGAAACTTATTCCCAATCCCTAACGATCAAGTATTACTTAATCCTAATCTTGTTCAGAATCCAGGGTATTAAATTCAATTTTTGAATTAAGCTTAAAAGAGGGTTAGTTACTAACCCTCTTTTTATATTTAAACCTTTTTTACTTTTAGTTTGAAAAGACTATTTGCCCTTATACCAGTTCTATTCTACGCTTGTCAGAATACGACCTCAGAAAGTTCTACACGCTTTGTGGAGCACAACCTTTCTTTTGAAAACAAACTAGAGAGTACTCCCCAACTCAATATATTAAACTACTTGTATTACTACAACGGCGCTGGAGTGGCTGTTGCAGATTTTAATAACGACGCTCTTTTAGATATTTTCTTAGTTTCTAATCAAGAAAACAATCAGTTATTACTAAATAAAGGCACTCTTCAATTTGAATCCATTGCAATTCCACTTAAGACCACCGATAGCTTTGCCACTGGGGTTAGTACTGTAGATATTAATAATGATGGCCTCTTAGATATATATATATCTCAAGTAAGCGGACACCTGCATCTAAAAGGCAAGAATTTACTCTATATTAATAAGGGACTACAAGATGGCATTCTAACATTTAAAGAAGAAGCCTCAACATACGGTCTTGACCTAAACGGTTTGTATACCCAGGCATCCTTCTTTGATTACGACCTAGATGGTGATCTAGATCTCTATCTATTAAAACATTCTGTACACCCTAATAGTAATTATAATAGAGGAAGTACACGTTATTCTCAGGATTCCATTAATGGCGACCAACTGTTACAAAACAATAACGGTTATTTTAAAGATGTATCTCAAGAAGCCGGTATTATCCAAACTAAAATCTCCTATGGGCTAGGCATAGCAACTAGTGACCTCAATAATGATGGTTATCCCGATATATATATCGGTAATGATTTCTTTGAAAACGACTACCTCTATATTAATAATACAGATGGCACTTTTACAGAAATTAATACAACTCAAAATACACTAGGTCATACCACACATTTCTCTATGGGTAATGATATAAGTGACCTTAACAATGATGGGTTAACAGATATTATCTCTTTAGATATGTTACCGGAGGATATAGAAACCTTAAAAGCTGCAGGAACAGAATACGGGTATGCTATATATCAAAACAATCTAAAGAATGGCTACCATCCCCAGTATATGCAAAACACACTACATCTCAATTTAGGGAATAAGAATTTTGCAGAAAGTGCATTCTCAAGTGGGATTGCCGCCACTGAATGGTCTTGGTCACCTCTTGCTGCAGATTTTAATAATGATGGCCTCAAAGACATATACATCACTAACGGTATTGAAGGTGCTACCAATGATATGGATTTTATCAATTTTATATCCAATGATGCTATTCAAAAAAAATTAGGAACGGGAATGGACCTAGAAGATTTAGAACTTATCAGGAAAATCCCACCTAAAATAACGCCTAACTATTTCTATAAAAACAAAGGTGATGCCAGTTTTGATGACGTCACTTCAGAGTGGTTTCATAAAGAACCTACTATTAGTAATGGCGCCGCTTATGGCGATTTAGATAATGATGGTGATCTAGACATCGTGATTAACAATGCAAATGCTCCCGCACAAATTCTTGAAAATAGGACTCAGCAACTCGATAGTGCAAACTACCTCAAGATTAACTTTAAAGGAAGTCTAGAAAACAGGAATGGGATAGGCGCTAAAATATTTCTGTATCAAAAAGGTAACCTACAATTCTTGGAAAATTATACGACAAGAGGTTTCCTGTCTTCCAAACATCCATCACTCCATTTTGGATTGAGTAATGGCAGTATTATTGATTCTCTCCGTGTAATATGGCCGGGTGGCAAAACCCAGCGTTTAACCTCTATCACGACTAGTGAAACCCTTACTCTTGACATTAGAGATGCTCAAGGCAACTATTACCAATCTCACAATAAACAAACCAAGACCTATTTAGCAAATAGACCAACCATAATTACAGCTATCCACCAAGATGCCACTTCCCTTGATTTTGACAGGGATGCCTTAATTCCATATGCCACAAGCAATAGTGGCCCAGAAATTAATACAGGCGACCTCAATAATGATGGGCTGGATGATCTTGTAGCGCTTGGCGCTAAAAGCCATCAAACAACTATAAGTTATCAATTGAAAGATGGGAGTTTTAAAATTGAACCTATAGATAATTCTAAAGAATTTACCATCAACGAAGATGTTTCCGCAACCATTCTTGATGCCAATGGAGATGGTAAAAACGACTTAATTATTGCTAGTGGCGGCAATGAATTTACAACAGGAAAACCCCTTCAACCTAGATTATATATTCAGGAAGATGATGGGTTACGCTTTCGCGAAAGCGTGTTTTCCAACTTCCCTATCCAAGCATCTAAGGTTGCTGCTGTAGATATTGATAATGATGGAGATATGGATGTTAGCATCCTTTCGAATGGGATTCCAAGAGAATTTGGAGCCAATTCCAAGCAATACATCTTTATCAATAATGGCAATGGTGATTTTTCTGAAGAAACCACCAGTTATAGTCCTACTTTCCAAAACTTAGGCAATGCTTATGATATCCGATGGGAAGATATGGATGGGAATGGTTATAAAGACGCTATAGTCATAGGCCACTGGATGGCTCCTACCATTTTCTCAAATGATGGCAAAAGCCTTACTAAGCTTAGCACAAATATTGACAATGAACTTGGCTGGTGGAATACGATAAATGTTGCAGATTTTGATATGGATGGAGACCTTGATATTATAGTCGGAAATTGGGGAAAGAATACCCGTCTTAAGGCTTCCCTAGAAGAGCCCGTGCAATTGTATCGCAATGATTTTGATAACAATGGACGTATAGACCCTATAGTTACCTATTTCTATCAAGGCCAGGAAACAACTATCGCTACTAAAGATGAATTGGTCAAACAGCTCCCATTTATCAATAAAAAGTATCTTTCATACAATGATTTTGCTAAGGCACAACTAACGGACATACTTCCAAAAAACCTCCTTAATAAAGCCGAACAGAAAAAAGTAACCCAACTCTCATCTATGTATTTTGAAAATGACGGGACAAATAATTTTAAAGCGCACGAGTTGCCTTTTATGGCGCAACTCTCATCTATAAAAGACATCTATATTGACGACTTCAATAATGATAGTTATCTCGATGCTTTTATCGTAGGGAATGATTTCGAAATTAGCACACAATTGGGTAGATTAGACGCATTAAAAGGCTTGCTTTTAATCAATGACAAAAAAGGATTTTTTACGGCACATACAAATCAAAATTTTAACATTCAAGGTGCGGCAAGAAGTATTGCTAAACTTGAAATAAAGGGTAAAACGCACTACATTGTAGGAAGAAATAATGACAGTCCTGTTTTACTTCAACAAGCAGAAGAATAACACATGAAAATACAGATATATAAGCTTTTATTTGTCCTCCTAGCCATATCCCTCTTTTTAAGTTGTGGGGAGGATACGCAATCTATAGATAGCCTTACAGAAGAATCGAGAGCTACTTTATTTACACGAGTTAATAAAGAGGTTTCTGGCTTTGATTTCATTAATGAAATCAAAAATCAAAAGGATTTCAACATTTTTGAGTACAGAAATTTTTATAATGGCGGTGGTGTTGCCATAGGCGATATCAATAATGATGGCCTGGCAGATATCTATATGACGGCTAATATGGGTAAGAATAAGCTCTTTCTCAATAAAGGTGATTTTGTTTTTGAAGACATAAGCGATACTGCTGGCGTTACGGGTAATAAACCTTGGTCTACGGGCGTGGTAATGGCAGATATTAATGCAGACGGTTTTTTAGACATTTATGTGAGTAATGCTGGTAATTCAGAAGGCAATAATCACGACAATGATTTGTATGTTAATAATGGTGATAACACTTTTACAGAAAAGGCAGCCCAATTCAATCTAGCACAAACCGGTTTTTCTACGCACGCTACCTTTTTTGATTATGATAAAGACGGTGACTTAGACGCTTATATACTCAACAACAGTAATATTCCAGTCAGTAGTCTAGGAAATCAAGGACAGCGTGATGTGCGAGCGCAGGATTGGAACAAGGTAGATCCTCAATTTAGAGGAGTTGGTGATTTACTGATGCGCAATGACGGCGATACCTTTACAGATGTTAGTGAAGAAGCTGGTATTTATGGTTCTTTGATTGGCTTCGGTCTGGGAGTAATGGTTACAGATATCAATCAAGACAATTGGCCTGATCTTTATGTTTCTAATGATTTTTTTGAACGTGATTATTTTTATATCAATCAAAAAGATGGCAGCTTTCGCGAAAGCATAAAAGACTACACCTCCCACCTCTCCCTCTCAGCGATGGGAGTAGATATTTCAGATATTAATAATGATGGTTTACAAGATATTTTTATTACAGATATGCTTCCTGAAGAAGAAGAACGTGTAAAATCTGTGATGGAATTTGACGGTTATAATGTCTATAAACGCAAGCAACGCAACGATTTTTACCAGCAGTTTATACAAAATACCCTACAAATTAATAATGGCAACGGCACCTTCTCAGAGGTGGCTTACAGCGCAGGTATTGAGGCTACAGACTGGAGTTGGACAGGTTTGATTTTTGATATGGACAATGATGGCTACCGCGATATCTATGTGGCAAATGGTATTAATCACGACCTTACTGACCTTGATTTTGTAGATTTCTTTGCTAATGAAATTATGGTAAGCGTTCGTACAGGTAAAAAACAAGCTATCGATACTATTATCAATAGAATGCCGGTAAAACCGCTTCCTAATTATGCCTATAGAAATAATGGCGATATCACTTTTGACAATAAAGCCGGTGATTGGGGATTAGGACAAGAAAGTATGTCTAACGGTGCTGCTTATGGCGACCTAGATAATGATGGCGACTTGGACCTTGTGGTAAATAATGTAAATATGGACGCCTTTCTATACCGTAACAACACTCAAGAAACGACTAACAATAAATTTGTGAAAATAGGTTTTAAGGGAACAGAAAAAAATCCTTTTGGCATAGGGGCTTCTGCGCGTGTATATCACAGCGGGCAGAAACTTTTTTATGAGCACGTTCCGTCTCGTGGGTTCCAGAGCTCTATGCAATATGGGCTAACTATAGGCTTGGGTGAAACGACTAAAATTGATTCTGTTAGGATAATCTGGCCGGATAATAAAACTGAGCTTATTCTCAATCCTAAGCTTAATAGCACTCTCGCTTTTGACCAAAGTACTGCCACACAAAATTATATCCCAACCACAAGAACTAAGCAAAAGGCACTATTAACAGAAGTGTCCAACAAATTGCTAGCACACACAGAGAATGAATACAGCGATTTTGACTACGAAGGTCTCATCGCAAAACAACTCTCGCAAGAAGGCCCTTCCCTTGCGGTTGCAGATGTAAATGGCGATGGCGCTGAAGATGTTTTTATAGGTGGTGCAAAAGGTCAAGAAGGATTAATATACATGCATTCTCGGGCAGGAAAATTATCCCCAAAGAAACAAGCAAGTTTCAAAACCGATGCCAATTACGAAGACACCGCTGCCGCTTTTTTTGATGCCGATGGCGATGGTGACCAAGACCTACTTGTGGCTTCTGGAGGAAACGAGCTTACCCAAAAATCAGATTATACACCTAGACTCTATATTAATAATGGCAAAGGTGTTTTTACAAAAGCTGCCACAACGCTCCCATCTGCCTTTCAAAATATGTCTGTGGTTGCACCTCATGATTTTGATGAAGACGGAGATATAGATGTATTTATAGGCTCCCGTTCTGTAGTAGGTGTATATGGCATTGACCCCGAGCATCTCTTTTTAGAAAATCAAGGCGATGGCACTTTTACTAAGGCCACAGAAAAATTTGCATACGATACTAAAGATGCAGGAATGATTACAGACGCCACTTGGGCAGATATAGATGGAGACGGTAAAAAAGACCTGGTAACTACCTCTGAATGGGGCGCAGTTAATATCTATAGAAACAATGGACGACGGCTTTCTCCTTTAACTTCCAACCTATCTGACACCAAAGGCTGGTGGAATGCTATAGCAATCGCAGACCTAGATGGAGATGGCGATTTAGACCTAGTTTTAGGAAACGAAGGCACCAATATTCATTATGCGCCAGAAGAAGGAGCTCCAATGAAAATGTACATCAATGATTTTGATAATAATGGAACCATAGAGCAAATCACTACCATTCGCAAAAATGGAAAGGATTATCCCATACATCAGAAAAAAGAAATCACAGGACAACTGGTTTCTCTTAAGAAACAAAATTTAAAAGCTTCAGATTATGCCAGCCGCAGTATTGATGAGCTATTCCCAGAGGCATTAGTATCCAACGCTATTATCAAAGAAGTAAATACGGCTAAAAGTATGATTGCTATTAATGAAGGAGGAGGCAACTTTAAATGGCAAGTCCTACCGGCACAAGTTCAATTATCTTGTGTGTGTGGGATAAGCTGCACAGATGTAAATCAAGATGGTAACCTAGACTTAGTAATGGGAGGCAATAATTTTGAGTTTAAACCACAATATTCGCAATTAGACGCAAGTCAAGGTAGCGTGCTATTAGGTGATGGTAATCTCAATTTTGAGTGGCAAAAATACAATGATAGCGGTCTTAGTATACGTGATGAAATTAAACACCTAGCCGTATTTAAGGACAAAGCAGGTAATGAATATCTTATTGCCGCCATAAACGACCAAAAACCTAAAGTGTATCATGTCAATCCGTAATTTTGGTCATATAGGGATATTCCTTAGTCTTCTTGTAGTAATGGGTTGTTCAGACACAAACACACTTTTTACTAATCCTGCTCCATCAGATAGTGGCATTACTTTTTCTAATGACCTCACAGAAACAGATGATCTTAATATTCTAGATTATCTCTATTTCTACAATGGAGGTGGCGTCGCCATAGGAGATATTAATGGTGATGACTTACCAGATATTTACTTTTCAGGAAATCAAGTAAAAAACAAACTCTATCTCAATAAAGGCAACTTACAGTTTGAAGATATTACAGAAAAAGCAGGTGTAGCGGGCAATAGCACTTGGAACACAGGTAGTGTAATGGGTGATGTAAATGGCGACGGACTTCTAGATATTTATGTTTGTGCGGTAGTTGGTATCAATGGATTTAATGGCTACAATGAGCTTTTTATCAATAATGGTGACAATACCTTTACAGAAAGCGCCGGTAAATATGGTTTAGATTTTGACACCTACAGTTCTAATGCTGCATTTTTGGATTATGATAAAGATG
The DNA here is from genome assembly GCA_023299935.1 of Dokdonia sp. Taxonomy (GTDB): domain Bacteria; phylum Bacteroidota; class Bacteroidia; order Flavobacteriales; family Flavobacteriaceae; genus Dokdonia. The sequence goes on along the minus strand of JALZVV010000235.1, from coordinate 301 downwards.
GGGATTTAGATCTGTATTTATTAAATCACGCGGTACACACTCAAAATTCTTTCGGTAAGGCAGACTTGCGCTATAAACGTGTATTTGAAACAGGAGACAAACTCTTACGTAACGACGGAAACACTTTTACAGATGTAAGTGAAGCGGCAGGAATCTTTGGTGGTGTAAATAGTTACGGCCTAGGAATAGCAGTTTCTGATTTTAATAATGATGGCTGGCCTGATTTATATGTGGGTAATGATTTTCACGAAGATGATTATTATTACTTGAACCAAGGCAAAGACAGTACGGGTGTGGTACG
>JALZVV010000234.1 GCA_023299935.1 Dokdonia sp. | reverse complement strand
AAGGTGACTAAAGGTTGTAGGGTATATTTAGGTTTAGAAGGCGGTCTTTCTACGGAGAGTTATATGGGAAGTAGGAGTCAGTTTTATCCAATAACGCCTAAGCCTACATTAGAAAAGGGAATGCAATTAGAAACAGGAATGCCTAATTTTGGTAATGTAAAAGGTGTACATCTCCACCCTAAACAACTAATTGCCATTCTAAACGACAACAATATTTCGGTTCAAAAAGGTCCAGAATTTAACTTGCTTGCTGCAGCTAGTAGACAACAGTTATGGAATTCTAATTTGAGCATTACATCTTGGAACAGGATGGGTATTGTTTTAGACCCCATCTTACAAGCGCAGCATCACGTGATGCAAAGTAGTCCGGTACTTCCTGGAACAGTACAATTAACGCCCAGCGGTCGCTTGTTTGTTTTGATGCGGGATTGTCAAACCACTGGGGGATACCCCAGAGTATTGCAACTCACCCAAAATGGAATGAATCGCTTAGCTCAAAAAAAATCTGGGGATAGGATACAGTTGTGCTTAGTTTGAAGTAGCTCTTCTGTGATTAAGAACGATTTCGCTAAGCAACTCAATAGCATCACCATTTTCTAATAGATCTACAATTTTTTCAGCATCTTTTTTTAAGGCCTTGTGTGTGCGCATAATATGCCACAGCCCGTGAATAAAATCTGCATAATCTAGTGAATCGTTCCACTCCGCAATTCCTAATCTTCGTGCTTGAGTGTACAGTTTATGAAATTGCAATTTGCATAAGTTTATTGTTGTAGGCATAACCAAGAGTGTTTTTTCTTTAAGTCTAGCATTGATCGGGGCTCTTCCCATAGATTAAATAGTAGTTTAAAAATTAAGAGGAATGCATTAGACGTAAAACTAATGGGAACACTAAGATTGTGAAAGGGGCATTTACCCTATATACTGAGCGTAATACACCTACAAATAATACGGTGTTGGGTACTATTATTCCGTTCTACGCAATACCGTAATCTTATCTATTTTATGATCGTGAACTTCGTAAATAAGAACCAATTCTAGAATTTCATCACTGCCATAACGACCTGTAATAGACTCGTGGTCAATAATGGTATTCCCAAAAACCGTGCGTTGTAATATGGTAGAATGAAGCTTAGGCGAGGCTTTAAAATAGGGTTGGTAAATCGCTCTTACAGCTTCAAGACCTTGCGCGGTTTGTTCTCCAGTTTCAAAACTGTACATTGCAATGTGTGGTGAGAAATACTGCATAAAACCTTCAATATCGTTAGTGTTATAGGCATCAAGATTAGCCTGTACAACTTGTTCTGGAGTCATTTTTTGTGTTTTTATGGAGATGCTTGTTAGGAGCAAATCCACCGATGCATTTATATTCTATTTGGAAGGATAAAATCGATCTTATTGTAATTCATAAATAAGCAAACGGGCTTGTTTGTTCATAGGAAGCAGGAGGAGTTTTTTATCTTGGAGATAGGCAATATCACCAACACTCTGTCCAACTTGTACTACTTTATCTAGCGTGCCATCCTTATGCATAAGATAAATGCTACCACTTTGCCAATCAGAAATAATGAAACGATTCTCATCATATGGGCGTATTCCATCTAGGTTACCTACTATATCTGGAGTAACTACAGTAATCACTTTTGTGCTCATATCTATTTTAGATACACGACCTCCAGCGCTGTCTCTGCCCCAAGAAGCGATATACATTGTATTGTCTTGAATGAGGAGTCCGTTGGGATTGTCCAAATTTTTATCTGCTAGCCAAAGCTTAAAATCACCATTGGTGTCTAAAAGATAGATTTCAGATGTGCGAGTATCAGAAACATAAACATTGCCTTCTGGGTCAATAGCCACATCATTCAAAAACTGACAACCAGGAGCAGTATGTTTTTTTAATATTTTGCCTGTTTTGCGATCGGCTTCAATCAGTTCGGTAACATCAGAGACAAAAAGTCTGTCTTGTGTTATAGCGATACCCTTAGGGTCATTTAAGTCATCAATAAAGTTTTTATCTAAAATAGCACCATCTAGACTCACTGTCGCCACACCGCCATCTCCAGCTTTTCTAGCGCCTATCATAGAGGCATACACCCGATTATTTATTGCATCGTAAACCGCACTTTCACAAGCAGGCAGATCCAATATCTCGTGTAATAAAGTAGCCGTGGGCGTTTGTTGTGTTTCCAATGTATCTGAAGCAGCAAGGGCCTGCTCACTGTGACCTTTTTGTTTGCAAGCAAGGCATAGTAGCAAGCAACAGGCCAGTATAATTGTATTTTTCATAGGACTGATTTTTGATTGATTCCATGTGAAAATACCACCCTTAGCCACTAGAAACAAATCCTTGCTCTTAAAAGAAGCCCAGTAATAGTTGTAAAATAGTATATTGTTACCCTTATGAGCAGTCTAAAATCTATTCTGAGAAGTATTCTCGCATTTGTAGAAGATGTCTATGAGAGTACCCGAAAATCGAGCAGAAAACGTACTTGGCATCAACATGTTGTGCCTTATGAAGGGGATTGGGCAGTGCGTAGAGAAGGCAACAAACGCATTACGTCCCAACACCGCAAGCAAAGCACGGCTATTAATATAGCCAAAACCATCGCTCGAAAACGCAAAGCAGATGTAATTATCCATAGGGAAGGTGGCGGTATACGAGAGCGTATCTCCTATGATTAGCTACTTATCGTTATATTTGGTTTAGATAGAAAACTATAAACTTTGGGATTATAAAAGCTTCCTTACGACCCATTATTGAAATCAATATAGCGATGCTATTTATTAGTACCTCTGGTGTATTGGGCCGCTATATTGAGTTAGACCCAAAAATCATTATTGCTTTAAGAGGGGTGTTTGCAGCCTTATTTCTGGGCATATTTATACTCTGGAAAAAAACCTCTTGGCATATCGCCAGGAAGGATTGGAAAGCGATCACTATAGGAGCTATATTTTTAGGCTTGCATTGGGTGCTTTATTTTTATGCGTTGCAGTTGTCTAACGTTGCGATAGGGATGCTGTCTATTTTTACTTATCCTGTGATTACTAGCTTGCTAGAACCTTTTGTCTTAAAAACAAAGTTTCAGCCCATACATATTGTACTGGCGGTACTTGTGCTTTTTGGATTGTATGTTTTAGCTCCAGAGTTGGATTTTGAAAGTGATTATACGCTGGCTATTATACTTGGAGTGCTATCTGCCTTTTGTTATTCTATTCGTAATTTGATTATGAAGAGTAAAGTGTCTAAATATCCTGGTACGACTTTAATGTGGTATCAGATTGCTATTATCTCACTGTGTTTAACCCCTGTATTTTTTATGGATACTTCTTGGCCTGCAATTGAGAGTCAGCTCCCGTGGTTAGCCTTATTAGGATTGCTTACAACCACTATAGGACATACCCTGTTTTTAATGAGCTTTAAGAATTTTTCTATAACTACAGCGAGTTTAATGAGTAGTGCGCAGCCCATTTATGGCATCCTATTAGGAATTATTTTCCTTAGTGAGATACCTAGTGTCAATACCTTGATAGGAGGGGCATTAATTTTAGTTAGTGTAGTAGTGGAGAGTAAGAGGGCGCTTAAATAAGGGATTGATGTCATGATGAGAAAATAAACCAATAAGTCTATGGCTATTTTTAGTAAATATCTAATGCTAAGTATAAAACCAATGCTGGGTTTATGGTTGCTTTTAGGATTTATTTCTTTTACAATAATAGGCACGCTTACTCACGAATTAGGACAGGTAGCTTTTGCAAAGATGCAAGGGTTTGAGACTTCATTACATTATGGGTATATGAATTTTAATATGGATAGTATACCAAAAGATATTGAAGAAATATCAAAAAAATATAAAGATGAAATTTCTTAAGGTTTGGGTTTTCCAGAAAAGGCTCGTTGGGAAGAGGAGCTTACAAAGTTTTTGGTTGTATTTAGGAGGCCCATTTCAAACGATCTTGTTTGGTACTATTGGTTTTATTTTTTTTGTATAGAAAAAGACATATTATTCAAGAAAATGGAATATATCTTTTAGATTGGCTCTACGTTTTTCTTGGATTTTTCTTGTTAAGAGAGTGGTTTAATGTAATGACAGCTATTGTTCGTAGTATCGTAGGCGGTGATTACAGTTCGTTTTCAGGAAGCAGCGATGAGATTCATCTGGCAAGGCATCTGAATTGGTGGGAGGGAAGTATCTCATTGCCGCTTGCGATTATGGCCTTTGTAATTGCCTGCTATATCATTTTTGTAATACTCCCTAAACCTGAGAGATTAACTTTTATTATCAGCCGGCTTTTGGGAGGTGTTTTGGGATTCTGGTTTTGGTTAATTTGGCTAGGACCTATTCTTATGCCTTAATTTTCACATGCCATCCAAACGGTATCTCCCTCAGGTACAGGAGCGATAAAACTCATGGTTTCTTTCTTTACAGGATGAGTAAAAGATAATTTTCTGGCGTGAAGACTGATACTGCCATCAGGGTTAGAACGGGATGCGCCATATTTTAAGTCTCCTTTTATAGGCGAACCTATAGCCGTTAACTGACTTCTAATCTGATGATGACGTCCTGTATGCAAATCAATCTCAAGGAGACTAAACGTCTTGAGCTTTTTAATTAATCTAAAATCTAAGATTGCTTTTTTGGAGTCTGGGACCACTTTTTCGTAAGCATAACTCTTATTCTGTTTGTTATTTCTTTTAAGATAGTGGGTAAGTGTCCCTGATGCAGCTTGCGGTGCATTCTTAACGAGTGCCCAATAGGTCTTTTGGGTTTGCCTTTCGGCAAAAAGTTTATTCAAACGAGTGAGCGCTTTACTAGTGCGTGCAAATACTACAATACCGCTTGTAGGTCTATCTAGCCTGTGTACAACCCCTAAAAACACGGCCCCCGGTTTATTATATTTTGTGGCAATGTATTTTTTTACAACTTCGCTTAAGGGTTTGTCACCCGTTTTATCCCCCTGTACAATGTCTCCACTACGTTTATTAATCACAATAATATGATTGTCTTCGTAGAGTACTTGAAGGGTTTGTGGGGTGCTATGCAGGTTAGTATTTTGGATTGTTGGTGTTTTTATTTACTTTAATCCGTTTTGGAGGGTTTCTTGTTCAAAGGTAACACTTTATAGAACTTCTACTGGATCACTAGCCTTAAGGAATTTCCCCGCATGTATGACAGGGTAGTTTCTACTATAATTATCTAAATATTGTCAACCTATTTTAGGACGACTTAAAATAATCAATATAGAAACTATCTTTTAACTAGTTTCTATATTGACTAGATATTTGACCTGCATAGGGTATAAGTACGAGAAAGCTAATATGAATACATTCTCGATTAACAGCCTTATAATAATTGTAAGTTGTTGTTTGTCCTAATTTTGATTTTCTGACGGATGGTTCGATTGGCGTGAAAGCAAAGCTATATAAAATCCATCATATCCTGTCTTGTGCGGACTAATAGTCTCCTGTTTTTCTAATGCAAATTGTTGTCCTTCTTCTGTTTTTAAGAATTTTTTAATCTGTAACTCATTCTCTTGAGGTAATATAGAACACGTAGCGTATACCAATTTCCCTTCTGGTTTTACCAATTTGCTATATTTCTGAAGTATATCTGCTTGACGGGCTATTACTTTCTCTACAAAATCTGGCTGTAATTTCCATTTAAGGTCTGGGTTTCTTTTAATCGTACCCAATCCTGTGCAGGGTGCGTCTATCAATACTCTATCGACCTTGTTATATAATTTTTTGTAAGATTTAGAACTTTCAATAACACGAGTTTCTATGTTGTGTGCTCTGGCTCTTTTTGCACGACGCTTCAGTTCTTTGAGCTTGCCCTCATAGATATCCATTGCAATAATTTGTCCTTTGTTTTCCATTAAAGCAGCAAGGTGTAGGGTTTTTCCGCCTGCTCCTGCGCACATATCTGCCACACGCATTCCAGGTGCTACATCTAGATACCTAGCAACTCGTTGCGATGATGCATCTTGCACTTCAAAAAAACCATCTTTAAATGCTTGTGTTGTAAAGACATTTTTGCGTTCTACAAGTTGTACAGCATCTTTATATCCCTCTGGTATAACTGTATCTATTTCTTGATCTGCAAGTACGGCTCTTAACTCTTTAGGATTAGTTCTAAGACTATTAGCTCTTAATACAACAGGAGCCTGCTTGTTAAGTGCTGCAATCTCATTGTCCCAAGATTTTTTCAATACTTCCAATCCTAACTCATCCATCCAATCGGGAATAGACTCTCTGTACTTTCTTATTTTAGAAAGCTCATCAAATTTACCTTTAATACGTCGTGTAGGAACAGGCTCTATTTGTTTCCAGTCTGGAATGGTAATCCCTCGTAGGGTTGCCCAAACCGCAAATAATCTAAATAAATTAGGCCTGCTGTATGGTGCCTTAACTTCAGCAATTTCTGAGTAGAGACGTTTCCATCTTACAATGTCATACACAGTTTCTGCTATAAAGCTGCGGTCCCTAGAACCCCAGCGTTTATCGTGTTTAAGTACTTTTTTAAGTACTTTATCTGCTTGATTTTGCTCATTAAAGATTAAGTCAAGTGCATCTACTGCTGCAAAAACGAGATTTCTGTGTAATTTCATAGCTAACAAAGGTATTGTATACAAAATTAATAGCTTTATTTTTATCAAAAATTCGCTATGAGATTTATTATTTGTTTCCTGTTTATTTTGAGTATTTCCTGTACCTCTGAGATAACTAAAAAGAGGGCTTCCATCCAATCTGTGGAGTATGTACGGGTTTTTGAAGATTCTACAAGTATTAGAGCTATTGAGCTTACTCCAGAAGAACTTGTATTTGCGGGAAGTAATGGTGTTTATGGTTATTTTGAATTGAATAGTATTGACGCTGTGAATTATCCTGAAATAGTAGTAAAGAATTCTGGTGTAATTGATTTTTTAGGTAAAAATCCTGCTTTTCGATCAATCGCTGTAACTCAAAGTCACATTTTTATTCTGAGTATCGCACAACCGGCATTGCTTTATGCTTATGATAAAGGGAACAAGGAAACCACCTTGGTGTATGTAGAAGATGTAGATGGGGTGTTTTATGACTCAATGACCTTTTGGAATGAGCAAGAAGGAATAGCAATTGGAGATCCAGTAGATGAATGTCTATCAATTATTGTTACTATAGATGGAGGAAAGACTTGGAATAAATTAAGTTGCGATATCCTTCCTAAAACTGTAGATGGCGAAGCTGCTTTTGCAGCTAGTGATACTAATATTGTTGTAGTGGGTGATAGGACATGGATAATTACGGGAGGTCAAAAATCGAATGTTCTATATAGTCCTGATAAAGGAGGAACTTGGTCAATTTCATCTATACCGCTTGTACAAGGTAATGAAACAACTGGCGGATATTCATTGGATTTTTACAACGAAAATCTGGGTATTGCTTATGGTGGAGATTATTTGAAGCCAAAGGATAATTCAGCTAATATCGCGCTAACAGCAGATGGTGGAAAACAATGGTCATTAATAGGTCAAAATGTAAATCAGGGTTATAAAAGCTGTGTTCAGTTTGTGCCCGATTCAAATGGAAACGAGATTATTGCCCTTGGATTTTCTGGCATTTCTTATTCTAGGGATAGGGGAGAAAGCTGGAAAGAAATATCTAAAGAATCCTACTTAAGTTTTAGGTTCTTAAATGATAGTATCGCTTTTGCCAGCGGCAGGAATAAAGTAGATAAATTACTTTTTAAAAGAAATTAATTTTAGGATTTACGTTTTCTTAATTCATGTAAAAGTTGTCTTTTAAAATCTTCTTCTGCTTTAAACAACGCTAAGACTTTTTTGATGGAAATCACACCTTTAAGTTCATTTGCAAGACTTGTTTTTTGAGACATTCTTTTCTGTTGAACTTCTAGGATTGTATTTAATATGTTTTGAGCTTGCTCATCAGTAAGACTCTCTGAATCCTTTCTGTAGGTTCTTAAGGCCATAAATTCATTAGAGCGAAGTGCTTCCATCTCTTTGTCAAAAGCATTGTAAATGGGCCAAAATCCTTGAGCTTCTTCAGAACTTAAATCCAATCGCTCGGTAAGGAAGCCTACCTTAAGGGTTCTTATGCGCTCTTGTCTTTGTTCCTTATTTTTTTGCGAGAATACAGATAAGGAGCTCAGTACAAGTAATAGTGTGAGTATAGTTTTCATAAGTTTATTCTAATATCAAATCGTAATTATTTGAATAGGTTTCTAAGTAATTTATTATTTCGTCTTCTTGATGGTTTTCATCATTAAAATTGATTGCATTTAACTCTTCTTCTGAGAGTAAAGCAAGTATATCTTCTGCATGTAAGTTTGCGCTTTCGATATCTAGGTAGGCAGATAATTCTTCTGTGGCTATGGTTTTTTGACCTGTATCAATATTCCCCAAAAACAAAGCAAAAAGTATTGCAATTGAAGCGGCTACACTAACAGCTTGCCATTTCTTAGGCTTAAGTGTTATAACTTTAACAGATTTCTCCTGTTGCGTTGGAATCTGGCTAAGCTTTAGCGCAAGCGTATCAAAGTAATCTTCTGGAACCATATAACCGCCCTTATTTGCTGATCCTATAAGTTTTTCTAGCTCGATTTTAACTTGAAGTCGAGACTGAAAATCTTCAAAATATCCTGAAGGTAATTGATAAGTGTCTTTCTCTTTTTTCATTTTAAATACTTGTCTTGATATATGCAGTTATTTTTTTAGAAGCAATATGGTAGGAGCTTTTAAGTGCACCTATAGACGTATCTAAGATATTACTTAGTTCTTCATACGTCAAGTCCTCAAAATACTTCATCGTGAACACTTGTCTTTGTTTCTCTGGAAGGCTGTTAATTGCTTTTTGTAATGCTATTTGTATTTCATCTCCTTCAAAATGCACGTCGCTGGTTAAGCTATTAATGACTTGGTCTTGTAATTCTTCATTACTAATATTCTTTTGTTTAGCCCGTCTATTCAAAAATGTGAGTGCTTCATTAGTGGCGATACGATATAACCAAGTATATAATTTGCTTTCTTCCTTAAACTTGTCAATGTTCTTATATACTTTAATAAAGGTGTTCTGTAAAACATCATCTGTGTCTTCATGGCTTTTAACCATATGTCTAATATGCCAATAGAGTCGCTCTTGATAGTTTTGTACTAACAAGTTAAAAGCCTTACTAGGGTTGTCTTTTAATGCTGCTATGAGTTCTTCCTCGCCTATGATAGGTTGTTTTAAGATTAGACTATATATTTCTTAAATGGTTTAATTACGATTAATATATAGGCTTAAAAATGTTAATGTAGCCAGCACATTTGTTATAAATACAGCAAATTAATCGATAAAAAGCATATTCTATCGATGAAATACGCAAATTATTTGCATGTTTGCAAATCACATTCTATATTTGTCTTGTTATTGTAAATTTGTGAAGAAGCTAGTTGCCCCCACTTCTAGTTTTAAAGACTTACAAAACCTTATATGTTATGAGCCCTAAATATAACATTGGATAAGGTAAGAAACTTAGCCTAAAGAGAGCGGTTATCTAAAATAGATAACCGCTTTTTATTTCTGGTATATTTTATCCAAGAGACTGCATAGAGACAAGTTTGTGATAGGTGCCTTTGGCGTCTAAGAGTTCTTGATGTTTGCCTTGTTCAATAATTTTCCCTTTTTGCATCACCAGTATCTTATCTGCATTCTGGATAGTGCTCAATCGATGCGCTATAACAATAGACGTTCTATTAACCATCATATTTTCTAATGCTATCTGAACCAATTGTTCGCTCTCGGTATCTAATGCAGAGGTGGCCTCATCAAGAATCATAATGGGAGGATTCTTTAGTACTGCTCTAGCAATAGATAATCGTTGTTTTTGTCCACCACTTAGTTTATTACCCCCATCACCTATGGATGTATCTAAACCTGCAGGTAAGTCTTTTACAAATTCCCAGGCATTGGCTATTTTTAAGGCTTCAATAATTTCTTCGTCTGTCGCTTGGCTATTACCTAAGTTAATATTGTTACGAACGCTATCATTAAAAAGGATGGCATCTTGGGTAACGAGGCCCATCTGGTCTCTTAGGCTCTTTTTAGTTAATGATTTAATATCTATACTATCTATCTTTATACTGCCTTGATTTACATCATAAAATCGAGTAATCAGATTTGCAATAGTACTTTTTCCAGAACCTGATTGTCCTACTAAAGCTATGGTTTGTCCTTTTCCAATGGTTGTGCTAAAGTCATTTAGAACGGTGTCATCTTCATACTTGAAACTTACATTCTCTAAGGATATCTCTTTAGAAAAGGGAGAAGCTTCTTTAGCATTAACTGCATCTACTATATTTGATTCCGTTTCAAGGATTTCTAATATTCTAGCGGCGGCGGCATCTCCTTTTTTAACGGAGTAGCTCGCTTTGGAAATAGACTTCGCTGGCGTAAGGATATTATAGGCTAGTCCCATATATACCAGAAAGTCTGAAGCATCTAAGGATTTAGCTATAAGTACCATATTACCTCCATACCATAATAGTATAGCAATAACACAGATTCCTAAAAACTCACTTATTGGAGATGCAAGATTACGCCTGTGGAGTAATCTATTGGAGAATTTAAAAAAACGCTGTGTTGATGCTTCAAACTTACCTTGAACTCTTGGTTCAGCGTTGAACCCTTTAATAATTTTTAAACTTCCTAAAGTTTCTTCTACTAAGGAAAGAAAGTAACCCTGCTCTGACTGCACTTGGTCTGATTGCTTTTTTAGGCTTTTTCCTACTCGCGAAATAATAAACCCAGAGATTGGGATAAATATGAATACAAATATGGTGAGTTCTGCACTCAATAATAGCATCATTATAATAGTGAAAATAATCATAAGCGGTTCTCTTACGATTAGTTCCAATATAGATAAGAAGGAATGCTGTACTTCTAGCACATCTGATGTAATACGGGCAATGGTATCTCCTTTTCTTTTTTCTGAAAAATAACTAATAGGTAGATTAACCGTTTTCTTGTAAAGGGCATTTCTTAGGTCTTTTAAAACGCCATTACGCAAGAAAGTGATAAAATACATGGCTAAGTATCCGAAGAGATTCTTTAGAAAGAACATACTGATAACAAGAACAACCATTACTGTGAGTACATAGACTTCTCCTTCTATCTCTTTTGTTTGGGTAACATAATAATTCAGGTAATTCTCTAAAAAATCTTTTAACTTATTAATGCCTGTATATATTGGTTTTTCCGCTAGAGCGGTAGTTTCTCCCAATAATACTTTTAGCATTGGAATAAGCGAAATAAAAGAGAGTGTCCCAAAAAGTGCATACAGTATATTAAATACGATGTTTAGGACACCATATTTTTTATATGGTAAAGCAAACTTTAGAATCTTCTTAAAATAATTCATACTGTTAAGTTACATCATTCAAAAAGGAAATGAGATTTTCGCAAAAGCGAGATAGTCCTATACCCCAAGGGCACTTTTTATGCCGTTAATACGCTGTTCTAAGATAGCTGAAATACTGTCATAGTCTGCCACAGAAGTTAGGGCTTGATTAACACTTAGATAAAACTTTATCTTAGGCTCTGTGCCACTTGGTCTTGCAGCAACTTTACTGCCGTTCTCTAGATAATAAATAAGGACATTAGACTGTGGGATATTCATTACAGTGCTATTACCAGAAATGACATTTTTTCGGGTAGAAGTCAAATAATCTTCAATTACGGTTACTGTACTTCCATCAATGGATTCCATAGGGTTTGCTCTAAGGTCAATCATTGTTTGCTTAATTTCTTCTGCTCCTTTTTTACCTTTTTTTACCAAGGCAATAAGTATTTCTTTATAAAACCCGTGCTTGACGTACAAGGTTTTAAGCTTTTCAAAAAGCGTCAGTTTATTGGCCTTAGCTTCCGCAGCGATCGTACAGGCGAGTAGGGTAGCGGTAACAGCATCTTTATCCCGCACAAAATCACCTACCATATACCCAAAACTTTCTTCTCCACCGCCTATAAAATGTTGCTCAGGGTGGTCTTTTATCATCTTGGCAATCCATTTAAAACCGGTCAATCCCGTCTTGCATTCTACATTATAGGAAGTGGCTAATTGCTCCATCATAGGAGTAGATACTATGGTTGAGCCTACAAAAGGGGCATTGTATGTAGTTTCGCTTTCGCGAAAGCGTTCTAACAAATACTCCGTCATTAATATCATAGTCTGGTTTCCATTGAGTAATTGAAGCTTGCCATCATCTCCTCTTACTGCGATTCCTAGACGGTCGCAATCTGGATCTGTCCCAATCACAATATCTGCCTTTACTTTCTCACCTAAATCAAGTGCCATTTTTAAAGCCGCTGGTTCTTCTGGATTAGGAGAGCTTACCGTAGGGAAATTTCCATCTGGAAGGGCTTGCTCTTCTACAATATGAACATCTGTAAAATCTGCTCTTTTTAAGGCTTCTGGCACTATAGTTATAGAAGTGCCGTGTAAAGAAGTAAATACAATGCTTAAGTTTTCTTTAACTGCCGCTGTTGTATTAAAAGATACGTTGCTTACGCTATCATTAATAAAAGCATTATCTAAAGCTGTATCTATTAATTGTATGAGCTCGGGATTAGATTGGAACAGAATTTCTGAAAAATCAAGGCTATTTATTATGCTTATTATTTCTTTGTCTTGCGGCGGTACAAGTTGTCCTCCGTCTTGCCAATATACCTTATAACCATTATATTCTGGTGGATTGTGGCTTGCAGTAAGTACAATACCGCAATGACAACCTAGATGCTTTACGGCATAACTCAGTTCTGGAGTAGGTCGCAAAGCAGAGAATAAATATACTTGGATACCATTTGCAGAAAAGACATCTGCCACTATCTGAGCTAGTGTATCGCTATTATGTCTACAATCGTACGCTATGGCTACCTTAAGTTGTTGCTGGGGAAACTGTTTTTTTAGATATTGAGCAAGGCCTTGGGTGTTCTTTCCAAGGGTATATTTATTAATTCTATTGGTTCCTGGACCCATCACCCCGCGCATGCCTCCCGTACCAAACTCTAGATTTTTATAAAAACTATCTTCTAGCCCATCTGGGTTATGAGCGATGAGTTCTTTAATCTGTTCCTGCGTTTGAGAGTCAAAATTGTCCTGAAGCCAAGCATTAGCTTTTTCCAGTATCTGGGGGTCGTGATATATCATAAAATAACTTTGAGCAAAGTTACGTTTTTGTGTTAATTTTTATCGGGAATTCCTTAATTATTGCAAGAATGCACGATATTTGATATTATGATTTGGAGAAGTTTGTTTATTATTTCTTTGATTTTTTCTAGCTCCCTTTTTGGACAAAGGGAGATGGCTAATTGGTACTTTGGATTTAACGGGGGACTTGATTTTAATACAGGTAATGCTAGGAGCTTGAACAATAGTGGGATTAATACTGTTGAGGCTAGCAGTGCTATTAGTTCAGCAAATGGAAACTTGTTGTTTTACTCAGATGGGCAAAAAATTTTTAATAGGCAATTTGATGTTATGCCCAATGGGGAAGATATTTTGGGCCATGTTTCATCAACAACAGGTGTTGTTATAATTCCAGATCCAGGGAATATGAATCGATATTATGTATTTACAGCAGATGCGGTGCAACATTATCAGGAAGGCCCTATTCCAAATACGGGAGAAGGTTTTAATTATTCTATTGTTGATCTTTCGCTTAACGGTGGATTTGGTGATGTCACCTTGAAGAATGTGAATTTAATTCCGGAGTCATCAGAAAAATTGACGGTAGTAGCTAGAGGCGATAATCTTGGATTTTGGGTATTAACCCATGCCATTGATAGTTTTTATGCTTATTCTGTAACAGCAGCAGGAATTTCTGAACCTATAATAACTACAATAGGACCTGTCGTTGATAATTTTAATAATATTAGAGGTTGGATTAAGTTATCTCCAGACGGATCTAAACTAGGTGTAGCTCATACTCTTTTTGAACCTTCTTTGGATGGATTACTTTACTTGTATGATTTTGATGATATGTCTGGGGTAGTTTCTAATGAAACATTGCTGGCAGATGATTTAGTATACTATGGTGTTGAATTCTCTTCTAATTCTGAAAGAATGTACGCAAGTGGAAAATTACTTGTATCCGCAGGACTTTTAACAGGGAATATACAATTATTTCAATATGACTTGATTGCTACAGATGTTGCTTCTACTAGATTTTTGATTGAAGAGATTGAGAATGATGCACTGAGTGATATTGCTGGGGCTTTACAAATAGGGATAGATTGTAAGATATATTTTTCCAATACAGATAATCAAACTTCTGTAATAGCCAGGCCAAACAGGGATAATGAGGCAGCTGACTTTAGATTTGAAGAGGTGGATTTAGGTACTGGAGTAGGGTCTTTAGGTCTTCCAGCTTGTATACAATCTTTTTTTGATTCGATTATTGAATATGACAATCTATGTCTTGGAGATACTGTGCAATTTGCGCTTAATACTTCACGGGCCATTGATAGTGTTATCTGGAATTTTGATGACCCTACTAGTCCTGATAATACATCAACAGCAATAGATCCTATTCATGTTTATTCTACATTTAACACCTATCTAGTATCTGCTCAGGTAGTTTATAGTGATGGGGAAGTACGTACTTATGAGAAGCTATTAGAAGTTGTAGACCTTCCTTCTTTAGATAGCGTAACATTGCGACAATGTGATACCGATGGCAGTGATGATGGAATGTCAATTTTTAATCTAGAGAAATCTATTCCGTTAATTTTAAGTAATGAGCTTATAGATAATACTCGAGTAACATTTTTTGAAACTGAGAATGATGCATTATTAGACGTTAATGAAATAGCAGATAGTAATTTTTATCCAAATACATTTAGTGGTCAGGTAATTTATGCAAGAGCTGCGATTAGTATAGACTGCCTTGTGATTGTGTCTGTTGAGTTAATGGTTCAAGCAAATTCGATGCCACCAGATAGGGAAGGAGATATTTGTGATATCGTAGGCAGTGAACAAGATGTAAACCTTGTTTTAGATGATATTCTGCTAGAACTTGCAATTGATTTTCCTGATTTAGATATTGTGCTTTACCCTAATTTGGAAAGTGCTGTATTGGAGACTAATGACTTATTTTTAAATCCAATATCTACTATTACAAATGTTTCTGGTATATATTACAGAGTTGAGAATGAAGCGGGCTGTCTAGCCATTGGATTTTATGGTTTTAATGTATTTCCTGCGCCAGAGGTGTTTAATTTTACAGAGATTTTGTGTAACACTAATGATGGGCTTGTCTTGTCGTTAGATGAAGAGTTTGCTGCTTATGAATGGGATACAGGAGAGACTACTTCTTCAATTACGGTATTTGAAGCAGGAAACTATCAACTTACTGTTTTTAATCCGGCTGGATGTATGGCGGTTTCTCTTTTTACTGTAGAAGCAGTACCGCAAGCAGATGTAGAAATTGTGGTTAATGATTTCCAACAAAATAATTCTATTATTGTCACGTCAACGGACCCTGCAGCTGAATTGTTTTACTCCATAGACGGTGGATTGACCTATCAACAAAATGGAGTTTTTAATGATTTACCTTCAGATAAATACCAGTTAGTGGTTATAGATTTAGAAGGTTGTAATGAAATAAGGGAGCTAATAGAAGTTAGAGGAGCACCTCGTTACTTTACTCCTAATGGTGATGGTGTACATGATTTCTGGCATATTAATGATGTAGAATCATATCCAGGGATGACGGTGCAAGTTATGGATAGGTTTGGAAAAAATCTAACTAGTTTATCAAGCACAAGCCAGGGTTGGGATGGCACTTATGGAGGAGTGAATATGCCTACTAATGCCTATTGGTATCGTATAGATTATGATGGACAAACATATATGGGGCATTTTACATTAATAAGAAGGGAAATCTAAACAGTCTCTTTTATGCCGTATCTGCTTTCTTCCTTACGGGAGCGTAAAATAAGCTCTCCTACAAATCCAGCAATAAAAAGTTGTACTCCTATAAGCATAGCAACTAACGCTATGTAAAATTGTGGTCTATCTGTTATTAGCCTTCCGTCTGGATTGAGAAATAGCTTATCTACGCCTAGAAATATAGAAAATCCTAACCCAATTACAAACATAATAGCCCCTAATGCTCCAAAGAGATGCATAGGTCTTTTCCCAAATTTTGATAAAAAACTAATAGTTAGTAAATCTAAAAAGCCATTAATAAATCGTTCCATACCAAATTTTGTTGTGCCGTATTTTCTAGCTTGATGCTGTACTATTTTTTCACCTATAGCGTTAAAGCCAGCGTTCTTTGCTAATACGGGGATATATCTATGCATTTCTCCATAGACATCAATACTTTTTACGACTTCTTTTTTATAGGCCTTAAGGCCGCAGTTAAAATCATGTAAACTCAACCCACTTGTTTGTCTAGCTGCCGCATTAAAAAGTTTGCTGGGCACATTTTTTGCAAGTACAGAGTCATATCTTTTTTTCTTCCATCCCGATACTAAGTCATATCCCTTTTGGGTAATCATACTATAAAGTTCTGGTATTTCCTCAGGATTATCCTGTAGGTCTGCATCCATAGTAATCACCACATCGCCTTTGCAGGCCTCAAAACCAGCGTGCAAGGCTTGAGATTTTCCATAGTTTTGATTAAAACGTATGCCTTTTACAGCAGTATGCTTTCGCGAAAGCGCCTCTATCACCTTCCAACTCCCATCAGTACTCCCATCATCTATAAAGATGATTTCATAAGAAAAACCATTGGCCTCCAGAACTTCTGAAAGCCAATGGTGTAATTCTTGTAAAGATTCCTCTTCATTAAGAAGAGGGATGACAACAGTTAGTTGCATAGATTTTTATTAAGCGTCTTCGTATGGATTGTCTTTTTTGAGAATAAGACCCGAAACTAATGAAATAATAAAACCAAAAAATAAAGCAGCAATTAACTGAAAAGCGATTACAATTCCTGGTCCCGAAAATTTTTCTGACATTTCTAGAGCGGTATCAATTTGTGCTTGGGTCATATCAGGATTTCTCTCTAGCATTACTTCTTGTTGTATATCCATAACCTGCTCCATATAGGTAGGTTCAATTACATTCATTAATAAATAGGTATAAATGATTCCTATTAAAGCAGATATTAGCGCAACACCTAGGCCTATTTTTAATGCTTGCCCTAGTTTCATATAACCGCCATTCTCTTTTTTAAACGTCTTGTGAGCCATTACAACTACAACAACGAAAATAAAAAAGCCAAGTAACTGTACAGTCCAATGTGGTTGCAAATGGTTATTGGTTACATACATGATAACATTTAAGAGAATGCTCAAAATACCCAAAAGCACGCCGTAATTTATCATTAACTTTTTAATAGAAGGTTCTGTGTTTTCCATATTGATTAGTTTATAAAGTTCGCTTGGTTAGTACACAAAGATATTAAAACGTTACATTGCAATCACAATATATATATTGTAATCAATTTTTGATTAAATAAATATTGTTTCTATTAAAAAAATACATAAATTTGCAGCTCGAAAATTGCGAAAGATAATATTTTGAAGATATGAAAGCAGGTATACACCCAGAAAATTTTAGAGTAGTAGCTTTTAAAGACATGTCTAACGACGATGTGTTTTTAACAAAGTCTGCTGCAGATACAAAAGAGACCTTAGAGGTTGATGGCGTTGAGTATCCATTAATAAAATTGGAGATCTCTAGGTCATCTCATCCTTTTTATACAGGTAAAGCTAAGCTGGTCGATACAGCTGGTAGAATTGATAAATTCAAGAATAAATACGCTAAGTTCAAGAAGTAGTAGTTTATCCTTAAATAAGAAAAAAAGCCTTTCAATTTTGAAAGGCTTTTTTTATGGAATTACACCAAAAAGTAAACATCATTAATAAATAGCAAGGAGGTTATCCTATCTAAGCAAGACGTAAGGCTTAATGAAAAAACCCATTCGTTAAAGCGGGTTTTTTACTACTTAGTAGGATGCAAATTAGTGAATAATAATCTTTTCAGTGACTATACCAGTTTCTGTTTGCAAGTTTACAAGATAAGTCCCTGTACTTATTTCGCTAACAGGGAGTTGTATAGCGCTTGTATTTGAATTAGGTTGCCATTGTTTGATTACTTGGCCTAATAGATTGTATAAACTTACAGATGTTATAGATGTGTTTCTATTTTTACTAATTAAGATCATTTTGTTATTATTGTCAAAACTCAAGCTTAGTTCAGTAATTTCATTATTTATTTCAATAGTTGTAATAATGTCTTGATCTGTTTCTGACTCATTATCCGTGGTTGAATCACCTGTGGTGTCATCAGTTTCATCTGTGGTATCCTGATTAGAATCATCTGGTTTCTTATCGGAGTCTGCTGTTTCATTATCGGAGTCTGCGGTTTCATTATCAGTAGAATTAGATTCTTGATCTACTTTAAATACTATATAAAACCTATCACTATGCACACCCGGCTCCAAATCAATGTTAAAAACATCCTCCTTTAGGTTTGTGTAACTATTTTGAACTACATCCTTTAAAAAAATGTCGGTATTGAGATTTTCATTTTCGATATTAGAAATACTAATTGAAGAAAAACCACTGCTTGTAGTAGTAACTAATAGAGGTAATTCTAAATATTGAGGAATATCTTTAATTGCTTGTATTACAAATTGTTGACCATCTATCATCCATTTCATATCATCATTTTCAGCTCCTCCTGGATTTAACCCGTCATACATTCTGTCATATTCTAATGTGGCATTCTCATCTACAGTTAGAAGAATTTCCCTTTGAAATTGCTCTGGTGATACAAAAGATAATCGTAATTTTTGTCTAAGATCGGGAGCATCATAATAAGAATCGTCTCTTTGAAATTCTGAATCAGAATTTGAATCAGAATCTGCCGTTGCAGATGCTGTGGTATTATCTATCTGATTACCTGTAAAGAAGAAGAAAGAAGAACTAGAAGTTTCTTTAACGAAGTTTCTTTGTGAGTTATTCAAAATTATAGTTCCGGCAGTAGTAGCTCCCGCAAAGAATCCTTGACCTACAGGGATATATCTTCCAGGTGTAATGGTTCCACTCCCTGTTTGATCAACGCTGGGATGACTTACCGCTGGCACTCCTCCTGCGAGGGTGTAAGTTGCATAACCTCCTTGATAACCTGCTAATATATGGGTGCCACCACCAAAATGCTGCCAAAAATAGAGCGTTCCGTCGAGGTGAGGATTATCTGTAATAAAATCATCTGCATCTAAAGCTGATGGGAAAGGATTACCAATCAAGTATTGATTTCCTGCAAAAATTTCAAAGTTTATTTCGTCAGAATCAATACTATTGTTAGGCTTACCCTTAAAAGTATAGTTTTGAGGATCTGCAACATCTCCTGTTCCTGGGCCTTTCATAGTATAACCTTGACCTGGCGTTAGATTTCCAGAGGGTCCTACATATTGCCAGGATGCATAATCTCCAGCAGGGTCATTTGCAAACTTGAATAACCAGGCTGCGCTAAGAACTATAGGGCTTCCTGGAGCACCATTCAGACCACCAGAAAAAAGCATTGAGGTTGGATTATTGATACTAGAACCATCTAACATGAGATCTGATATAGAGTAATCTTGATTGTTTTCTGTCGCATTAACTGTACTTACAGGCGAACTCCAAAAGTTATAAGAATATGTATCAGCAGTACCCTGTTGATCTCTTTCTAGATTTCCTCCACTAGAAATGTCTAGGTCACTATTCTCTGTTTGGACTAATTGAGATTCTTCAACAAGATCAATTATACCATCAAGCTTCAAATAATGAGAGACTTCCATCTTGCTGTTGTTCTCAATGCTAAGCTCATCACTAATTACCTGAAGACTCAGAACAGTGTTATTGGAGTTAGTCGTTATATCATGAGCAGTTTGTACAATATTCCAATCTATTGTTATTGCGGGATCTGCAATTGATATTGCACCTGGCAATTCTTGTGTAGATCCATTTTCCCAGGAGGAAGCTGTTGTCCAATTCCCATTCGCCTCTGATATATAAGGTAGGGGAGCGGTTTGAAAATCTACAGTATCTAAATTTCTTATAGAGGCTATTAGACCATTATTTGATTCGTCTTTTACATTGGTAAAAGTATATCTATTCATCGGGAAATAACCCACTAATTCTGACCAGTTTGTTGCCGAGAACTCGTTCTTAGAAATTGTTGTTGGGACAATATCTCCAGCAACGGTAAAATCTATATTCTCTTCTATTTCTTGATTCATAATGAATCTTAACTGATCCTCTGTAAGCGCTATATCCCAAATGCGTATTTCATCTAGTGTTCCTCTATAAAAACTGGATGGGTTTCTATCATCCTCTGCGCCAATAAGAAAATGTCTATTTGTGGAAACAGGTACACTTCTATTCGTCGATCGATCCAGCACGCCGTCTACATAAATATACAATCTAGTGCCATTATATACAAAAGCTACTTGATGCCACTCATTACTAGGTATATTAGCGAAGGAGGTTAAAGCCTGGTTTGCACCTGTTGCATTTCTCCATCTCATATTAACTCTTCCATCTCCTAAGACCCGCACTTCATATCCTTCAGTAAAACCTGCGTCACTTTTAGACAATACCGTTCTTGTCCCTGTATTATCACGGTTCATCCAAAATGAAATTGTGAAAGGTCCTGTAAGGTTTAAATTATCGTCAACATCCAAATAGTCCTGATTACCGTCAAACGTTATTGAGCGCTCATAAAAATACTCTGGAGCAAATCCAAAAGTTATATATTTAGTTCCATTAAAATCATAGGAAGCTTCTAGATTAGAACCATTGAGACTCATAATTCTAAACTCAGAAGTTGGGCTAAAAGATGGGGTTTCTGATATAAACATTAAATAATCTCCAGGAGGAGATAGTGTAGCCGAAAGAGCTATTTCAGGAATAACTACTTTTACATCATCTACGCTGCCAGTTTCAACAACTTTCCAAGTTCTTTGTATTGCAGTAAAATCTACTAATGTACTTAGACCAGCTATGCCATCACTAAGATTAACAGATATTGGAGTAGAAGCTGCAAAAGGAGCATTATTGTTACCCCACATCAAGAAATTTCTATCAGGAAATATGTTAGTATTGAGGGATGTATTTTCTAAATTATTATCATATACATCAGTTAACCCCATAGTAACTACTGTTCCAGGATTGCTACTTGTAGATTGTTTTTGATTTAATTCAGAATCATCATCCCGTCCTATCCCTGCAATGTCGTAATTAAAACCATTATGTTCAATCGTATCCCATATAATATCACCACTACTATCAATATAATTTTCATCCCCTTCACGAGTTTCCGTTGTGCTAGTTCTGTCATGTAGCGTGACTCCATTTTTAATAGCTAGGTACGATTGTATTCTTTCTTGATCAAAAACAGAATTAGGAACGGCGTAGCTTATAAATTCAGTCATTTTACCATTATAATGAGAATCAAATGGTGTTCCTGCAATTGTAATCCTACCTACACCTAATACATAGTTGCTGTTCTCTACGGTATCATAATCTAATACACCGCCTTGAACGCCTGTTGTTTGATTAAAAGCTCTTCCCGTATAATCATCTATTTGTATGCCATTTTTAAATATGGCACTTTCTCCTGTGATGGGGTCAAATTTCACATTAAAAATGATTACTTCATTATCATAACTCGTTGAATTATCAGTAAAAGCTCTTCCGTAACTTTGTGGCGAACCACTATCTGTGTTACCTGGAGTTGCTCCAATCATATGACTTACTATATTATCCTCATTTTGAAAACGAATAGATCCCGGATTAATCCATAGACCCGTTCCATCTTCTCCAAATGCATTTGGTGTGATACGCCCGGAGACTATTCCTTCTAGAGAAGAAGAGCTATTAATAGAGCCATCTGATTGCATAACTATCCAATATTCATCGGTATAGAACCCCCCTTTTCCTTTGAGCTGTGTATCATTAATGCTATCAAAATAAAGAACTGGGTTATGATTTATGTTCTCTGTTGCATTATTGTAATAGACGGGAGCCGTATTATTAGCTAATCTACTATCATTATTAAAAGCTTGGTCAGACCAATTTGCTATATTGTTTCCGTCTGTGACCCCATTAGTTCCTGAATTAGTTTTGAGCCATAATTTTAAATTAGTGGCAATATCTCCCGGTCCAATAGTTGGATCACCTAATGGAACAATAGCATCACCTAGGATGAATATATTATCAACATTAACGCCATTGTCGTTTATGCTATTATCAGATGCAAAACGGACTCTAATTCTTGTAGTTGCGTTATTAAATAAGGATGCAGGAGCATTTATTATCGCTTGAACAAAATCTGATCTTCCACCTCCAGCTCCTCCTGTATTAAGCCCAGACCAGCCATCAACTCCAGACCCTAAGGCATTTACACTGGTACTATTATACCAGTTAACTACACCACCACCAGAAGTACCTAGTATTTGCCAAGTTGAACCTCCATTAGTAGAATAATCTACATTCATTCCATCATCTGTGTCATTATTAGTATCATATCTAATGTCCATTTTGATTTGTACATTGTTAAAACCAGTAAGGTCAATGATAGGACTCGTTAAATAAGTGTCAGAATTAGAGGCATAATTGTCATAGTTGTCTGTATACCAATAATCGCCTTCAGTTCCTGGTTCAACACCATTAGTTCCATAGGTCCATATAGAATTACCCCCAGGATTGGTAGCAGTCCAACCTCCATTATTTATGTCAAAATTTTCATAATATACAGTAGTTTGTGGTCCTATACTGGCCGCTGCCGAACCACTAATAAAGAAATTATAATTGCTTTCATTGGAATCATCATTAAATACAGTTATTTCTGCATTGTGAGTTCCTATGGCCACGGGGCTATAATTTATTTGAAAAGTTGTTGAACCGCCTGCCGTTATAGTTGAAGTAGGCACTGTACTTACAGTAAATAGAGCAGCATCTGGACCTGTTATTTGTATGTGCGGTAATACCCCTGTTAATGTCAACAGGCCAGAACCTATATTATTTATTGTAAAATCAGATATAAGTGTATTATTGATTGTAGTTGTTCCAAGGTCTGATCCATCAAGTATTGAAGGTGTAGTATCATTAATAAGAATAGGCATGCCTTCACCCGTTATTTCTATTTCAGGAATTAAGGTATTACTAGCAAAACCTGTGATATCAAAATTATAAGGATTCTCATTACTGTCATTATTTGCAATACTAATAGTAGCATTATGGGTTCCTCCGAATGTAGGATTATATGTTATTCTAAAAGTAGTTGATCCTCCACTGCTGGGAATTGGTGTAGTAGGTGCTGTTGTGAGTGCAAATTGTCCGGGATTTGCTCCGGTTAATGTAACGTATGGTGCCGCCCCTGTTAAATTTAAGTTAGCGCTGCCCGTGTTATTTATAATAAAATCCGTAAAAGAACTACTGCCTATGAGTAAATTTCCAAAGTCGGTTCCATCTGAAGAAGTGGGCAGCGTATCGTTATCTAAAATATTATTGCCTTGACCTGTAATTCCAATTTCAGGTTCTGGTCCTGTTCCTTGCCCTGTAATAGTAAAATTATAGGGGTCTTCATCTAAATCATCATTAGCTATAGAGAGCGTTGCTGTATCTGCGCCAATAGCGGTAGGGGCGTAGGTGATTTGAAAAGTAGTAATTCCGCCTATTGCTATTGTATTAGATGGTGTTGCTGTAAGTGTAAAATTAGGAGACCCAGTTATTGTAGCATAAGGAGTGGGGCCAGTTAAATTGAGAGATAGATTTCCATTGTTACTAATAGTAAATGTATTTGCATTAGAGTTTCCGATTATTACAGACCCAAAATCTGTATCATCAGTAAGTATAGGGGTTGTATCTCCATCTGGAATACTATTCCCCAAACCTGTTATATCCATTTCCGGCTGTGGAGTTGCAGAAATCACATTTATGGTATAATCTTCTACTTCGCCAAAAAAGTTATTATCCTCATCACAAGAAGAGTTGGGAAATCCATTAAACCTTGAAATAACTCTCATTCGTGTTTGTCCGATAACTGCACCAGCAGGAACAGTTATAGAGAGAGGACTATTTGAGGTTGGGCTGTTTGTTACATTAGTGGCTGTACCGAGATCATATCTTTCAGAAGCATCACTAAAAACATTATCTTGATTCCAATCAATCCAAGCATATATACCAAAAATGAAATTTCCGTTGGTATTAATCTGTACGGTTAAATCATGGGCATCGCCTTGTGTGACATCTGTACTTATGCCTGTGAAGTCTGTATATCCTATTGATTCTATAGGAGATGAATTGTCTATGGTATTAAATACTACTCTTCTTATCGTGGAGTTATTAAAAATACCCATCGCACCACAATATTGAGGTTCTTCGGTAAGGTTAATATTATCAATAGCAATATCACTTCTAAAGCTGGGACCTGTATTCCCCACAAATCTTACATTAATTGTAGTACCTACATAAGAGGTAAGGTCAATAATTTCCTTTCTCCAAGGATGTATTTCTTGAGTTTGAACTTGCCCTGTTTGACTAAATACGTTGGTCCAAGTACCTCCAGAATCATCACTTACCTCTACATCCATAGATCCTATGTTAGTTCCCGCCATGTGATAATCAAAACTAAAGTAAGCTTCTGATAAGGAGGATAAATCTAAACAAGGACTCGTAAGAATTGTGGTCGCATTAGGACCTGGATTAGCTGCTGTCGATGATTCTGTATAATAATAAAATGACTGGTCACTTGCTTGAGCAGGCCCAGTTTCAATACCTCCATTATTACCACTAGGTGTTCTACCCGACCTTAAGGTCCAGTTTCCATCATCACCCGTATTTTGAGTCCATTCACCTAGACCATTTTCAAAACTCTCACCATAAGGAAAGGAGTTTACAACGGTGCCCGTGCAAGCCACAGGCAGATCAACATTTTCAGTTGCAAAGACAGTTGTAAGTTGTAAAAAAAGAAATATTACTGTAACAACAGTAAGACGTAGAGTGTAAACATTACTCTTAAAAGTAATTTGTTTCATTTTGTCGATATTGTACTACTTGGATTTGGGGTCTTTGTAGTTAATTGGGACTGCTAAATTAGGAAATTCTATCATCCCACAATGAAAAAAATGTTAAAACTGCGTTATTCAGCCTGTTTTTGTGTATTTCATCGGTTAAATTATATTATTAAGCACTTAAAACTTAAAATCTTTAATTCATTTTCACTTTTCGTGAAAGCGTATATCTAATAGCCAACTTAAGACATATATTATCTTTTAAGTTGAAATTTAATTGATGACCCAAAAAAACCTCTTGAATCATCAAGAGGTTTTAATCTAAAAGTTATTTATCTCAGTTGATGCTGAGGACTAGTATTTTATGACTCTAATACTTTCACTAGAAGATTCACTAATTACTTGAAAAAAGTAAACACCAGAACTTAAATTACTAACATCAATAGTTTGTTGTTGATTAAACAATCTTAAATCAATAGTTCTAATTACTTTCCCTAGAATATCTCTTATTGCTAATTGAGTTAATCCTTGAGCATTATTGGATTGTAGGGTGATAGCATCTTTAGTTGGATTAGGGAATATTCTAATATCATTATCTAACGAAGTATTATCAGCTGTATTTAAGATTGCGTTATCCTTAAATACTAAAGTAAATCTATTGGACTGATCTGACTGTATTGCAGAATATTTATATGCTTCTTCTTTTAGGTTTGTTGTTGTGCCTAATATATTATCAATTAAGAAAACATCATTATTTTGTAGTGCTATCCCTTCAAGATGGTCAAGACTTAAAGTATAGTTCTCTAATTCTGGAATTAATGAGCTAAACCCTAATTGAATCTCCATTTCTGGATCAAAATCTTCACGACCTTGAATAGTTAGTTTCTCCCCACTCTCTATTGTAGAGTAAAGGGATATTGTAGTAGCGAGTTGCTTACTATCGTAACCTAATTCATATCCTGCCGTAGCTTCTGGAACAAATCCAATACCTATTTTACTTTGAATAGGATATGTATTTGAACTTAAGCTTAACCACATTAAATTATAGTCTTGCTCTGCAGAGCGAATGGTTCCATTGTTTTCTGAAACTCGTAATGCATTTGTAAAGGTAACAGGAGTTGCTGCTGCCGCTGCTGCTTGATCTGCAAGAATTCCAAATCCTTGACCTGATACCATATATTGTCCTGGTATATTTCCTGTCATATCATTAACCGCAGCAACTCCCATCATTATATTTCGCACGGATACGTCATCCATTGAAAAATTAAAATCGTAAAATCCAGGTAAATCTGCACTAGCAGGGGTGATATGATCCCAGAGATATACTTCGTTAATGGCAGGATTACTACTAATCAATAGATCAGTATCAATAGCAGAAGGATAAGGATTTCCTAATACATTAAAGTTTGTTAAGGTTGTTCCTGTATATTCTATTGCTACATCTATCACTCCATTATTAAGTGTACCATCTGTATACGTGTGTTCATAATTTATAGAATTCGTGTCTCCATTAGCTAAAGGGAATACTAAATACCCTGTTCCTACACCTAAATCTGTTACTGTATTGTCTATATAGTCACCATTATCATCTGCGAAGTTTACTGCATCTGGAAACGCAGCTGCCACATCTGTATTGGGCACAAAATTATCAGTAATAATTCCAAATACACGATCTGCACTAGCGTGAACTCCAGTATTAGTCTCAGCACTCATTGGACTACTGAGTACAATAAACTCACGACCTGTTAAATCTGGTGTTGTTTTAGTTACCGTTATTATAGCATCGGTAGCTTTAATTACCCGCGCATTATTATTAACCTGTACAACACTACCAGCATTAGAAACGTTAAGGGTTCCATTAACAATTATGTTATTTTCAACACTCATAAACTCATCATCACCAACAGTTAGAGTAACTCCAGAATTAATGACTACCGTGCAGGCTGTTAGATTACCACCAGATGTTGCATAGTTATTTGCAATAATTGCAGTAGTATTTGCATCAGGTTCTCCGCGATCCCAACCCGTATTGGTATATGTTGTAGTACTTGCGCAAGGAGTTGATATTATGATATTATCTATGGCAATATCACTTCTAAAATCACCTCCAGTTGTTCCAACAATACGCAGTTGAATAATTTGTCCTGTGTAATCATTGAGGTTGATACGCTGTGTTAACCAGTCTGCATCATTTGATGTTTGTTGTTGTCCTGTTAAGACAGAATCTGTAATCAGTTCCCAAACGCTTTCTCCATTAGGGAGTACTTCTACCTGAAGACTTCCTGTATCACTCCCAAACATATGGTAATTAAAAGAGAGTTCTAGGTTGAAGAATTCAGTTAAATCTAGGCAGGGACTTGTTAAGATTGCTGTAGCATTAAAGCCTATAGCATTAGGATCTGTAACGGCATTGGGATCGGAAGCTTCAAGGTAAAGATAATCACCTCCATCTTCTCCTGCATCAGGTCCTGTACCTCCCGATACAGTGCCATTTGCATCAAGTGTCCAATTTCCATCATCACCTGTATTTTGTGTCCAAATGCCTATACCTCTTTCCAGACTAGTTGTTTGCGGGAATTCTCTAAGCACTTCACTACAGATGTCAGCCATTTGATCTATAATAGAGACTTGGAAATTGTCAAAAGTAAATCCTTCAAAATTAGTGTCGTAACCATCTTCACGGTTGGTGGAATCAGTATCAAACTTAAAGCGAAAACGTACATTAGACTGTCCGGCGATTCCTGGATTATTAGTGTTATCAAACAAAAACTCTTCCAGCACCCACTTATCGGTATCATCTGATGCAGAGGCCGTCACTGTAGCATTTAAGTCAACAACTAAATCGCCATCATAGATAAATGTTCCATTAGCCGATTGATGTTGCTCATCACTGTTATTTTTATTTAAATGCAAATTAAATTGTTGTTCTGAAGGGATTTTAGAATACTTTCCACATACCGCATTCCAGGTGGATCCACCATTGGTACTAACTTCCAGTTGAGCCAAATCAAAATTACGTTCTAAATCCCATTTTGCATGAAAATGTACAACAGCACTATTTGCACCTGATAAGTCACTAACTGTGTTTAATGTGGCAAAACCTAGTTGATTATTATCATAGGGTGGAGCAGGCGTTGAGGTAATTGCATTGGCACTACCATCAAAACCATCTGTAGTTTCTGCCCACGTGCCTGTTAAGTTCCAATCCGTATCACCGTCTGCAGCCGTGACTACTGAAGGCGTATAATATTTAGTATAAGTCGTTTCATAAATGATATAAGAATCATTGCTTAAAGTTACCATATACGTTACAGCATCATTAGCTTGGGTACTAGGATCAAGTGTTAATGTAGCCGAAGTTGCACGCTGTTCTAGCATAGCCAGTCCATTTAGGCCTGTAGCATTAGGCTGTGTTACTGAAGTGATATTGGCCGAAATAGGGGTTATGGTCAATGTTAAATCACTAGCCGTTTGACCTAATCGTTCTACCTGAAAATCCAATTGAGGATTTGTAGATGTCAAGCTAGTCATGGTAAAATCGTGCAATCTTGCATATTTTCCTGCAAATAAGGATGACATTAAATTCATACGTAGCGCACGCTGAGCTATCGGCACAATATCTGTTGCTGGAGGCCAGAAATCATCACCATTCTCAGGAGAGAAGGTAATAATGTTTTCACCAGATCCTAGAGCTGTATAAGATTGTAAGGTGGCTGGGTTTCCAAAGTTATCACCATCATCGTCTATTAATGTATTATAGGTAACTGGAGGTCCTCCCAACATAAAATCATTAGTATCTCCGTTTGCAGAGGTTAATGTGTTAGGCGCAGAACCATGAATGTATCTATTAAAGCGGGTAGCATCGTGCATCAATTTTTGGTATTCATTTTCGCGTCCAGAAGGAGCAGCATTAGGATTACCATTATATGAAGATGTCACTATAGAATTAATACCTGAGTGATGATTAATCGCATATTCAAAATCTCTAGACTGCACAAAATCTCTAAGGATTTGAGATTCCGGTTCTGATGAAGGAGAAGGGCCTCTATAAGTGTCAGTAGATTGCGATGGACTAGATCCAGAATTGTCAAATCCCCAGTAATAACTAGCATTTCTGTTAAGATCTACTCCTCTTAATGCATTGTTTGTACCTGTAGTTCCGTTATCATTTACCCCAGGTCTTAAGTTTTTACGTTGAAAACCTCCACCATTAGGTGTTATCACTTCATTCCATTTTACACCATCAGGATTGACTATAGGTATAAAATACATTTCTTGGTTATCTACAAGGTTTTTAATAGCAGGTTCTGCGTCATAATTTTCTAATATCCACCACATGTAATAAATAATGTTCATCATACTATTTACTTCACGCGCATGGGTCATACCTGTAATTAGGTTTTCAGGTTCATCTTCATCTTCATCTGGATTATCTGATATACGTACATACCATATGGTCTGCGGGTCAAAATCATTAGCCGTACCGGCTGAATTATTACCATAAGTCTGCTGTCCTGTAGGCGAAGCGTCTTGTCTTACAGATATGAGGTTGGGATACAATGAACGCATTCTATCTAATTCTATAATCATTTCATCTACAGTAAGACAACCACCAAAAGATACTCCAGGCTCATTAAAACCTCCTAATCTGAAATTTTGTGCAACCCAATCAACCTCATCACATTCTTCGCGTTGTATAAAACTTTCAACTGTAGCATCTCCAGTGCTTAGAGAACTACGATTTTGTTGCTCAATAAGGGCTTCCTGCTTCATTTGTTCCAGATTGATTCTGGCCTGAGGAAGTGTAGCGGCAGCACGATCTGCAAAAAATGTCACAAGATCTTCTTCAATAACTTGAAATGAGAGTCCTAGTTCTTGAATTGTCATTGCTTCACTATGTTGCAAATCTAAGCGTAAATTTTCTCCTTCAAATTTAGCTCCACAATGTAAGTCTAAACCAGAAGCTTGAATAGCTTGAAGTTGTTCTATTGTAGGCGCATCAATTAAAATACGTTTTGCTAAACCATCATCCAAAACTGTTGTGTTATTTTGGGCTGATAGATTGAGGGTAAGAGTTAAAAGGAATAACCCTATTAAACGAGATAAATAAGTACTGTTTTTCATAATAGAATAAGTAGGTTTTCAAAGTAGGTTTGGGACTACTGGGCAAAAATAATTCAATGGCGAAACTATATAAAATTTATGAAGTAAAAGGAATAAAAATGTTAAAATTGTGTATTTCAACATTATTATAGTGTATTTCGTCGTTTATTTTGAGTGATTTCAATAAATACGGAATCCTTAAAAAGATATAATAGCACCTAAACAAAAAGATAAAAGGTCAACGATAAGTTGACCTCTTTTAAGTAGTAGCGAGAACGAGAATTGAACTCTTGTCCGCTTCTGGCGGATATGAATCCTCCTGTTCTATGACTTTAGAAATTTCTTTATGATTTCTTGTTTTCTATTACGTCCTATTCCAGATTTAAACCATTTTTCTCTATTCAGGGCTTCTTTTTTTGAGTTAAAGACTTCAATATGCACAGCTACCCAAGGTCTGTACCTTAATGTCCATCCTTTAGTGCCATAGGTATTATGAGAATGGAATCGTTCAATAATACTCGAGGTAATTCCTGTATAGGATTTATTAAACTTTTGAGAGTATAGAGTATAAACAAGATGTTGCATAAAAAGATAAAAGGTCAACGATAAGTTGACCTCTTTTAAGTAGTAGCGAGAACGAGAATTGAACTCGTGACCTCCGGGTTATGAATCCGACGCTCTAACCAACTGAGCTACCTCGCCATATTTCCACTATTGCAGAATTTACTATGGATTTGCGCAAGCGGGTGCAAATATAAAAAACTAATAATTGTTACTCAAAGGGATTAGAAAAAATAAAAACAAAATTATTTTTTTGTTCCCGAGTTTAGTTTCGATATATTGGGGCTTCAACAATTAATTATGAGTGGTAAAGTGAAATTTGAAATGGAGTTTGTGGTTAAGGCCTCACCTTCATTGTTATATCAATATATGGCAACTCCTTCTGGAATGAGTGAGTGGTTTGCAGATAATGTAAATTCTCGGGGGGAATATTACACCTTCATATGGGAAGGAACAGAAGAGAGAGCAGAACTTTTATCAAAGAAAAAACCAGAACGCATTAAATTTAGATGGGCAGAAGAAGAAGATGATGATGCTTATTTTGAGCTTCGTATTTTAGTAGATGAGATTACAAAAGATGTCTCCCTAATAATTACAGATTTTGCAGATGACGATGAGGTAGAAGAGGGGAAGATGTTTTGGGAGAATCAAATTTCAGAGCTCAAACAGATTATAGGATCGGCTTAAAACGGTCTTAAATCTCAGTATATTTGTCCTGCCTTAAAAGCAGGACTTTTTATATGATTAATGCAAACGGAATATTACAAGAACAAGAAGCAACTCGCGTCTCACCGCATAATAGAGCATTCCTTTATGGGGATGGTGTTTTTGAGACCTTAAGAGCTGTAAATGGCAAGCTCTTTTTTTGGGAAGATCACTATTTTAGATTAATGGCATCTATGCGTATACTCCGTATGGAGATTCCTATGAATTTTACTCCAGATTTTCTAGAAGCAGAACTACTAAAGACTATAGAAGCTTCTGGCTTATCTAATACTGCCGCCAGAGTGCGCATCACGATATATAGAGAGGGTCAAGGCGCTTATCTTCCAGAAAAAAATGAAATTGGTTTTTATGCTTTCGCGAAAGCGCTATCGTCTCCTTTCTACACCCTTTCAGGTGCTCCTTATGAAGTAGAATTGTACAAGGACCATTATGTAAATGCCGGTATTTTATCTACGCTCAAGACTACTAATAAAATTTTGCACGTGACTGGTAGTATCTTTGCTAAGGAAAATGGCTATGATAATTGTCTATTAATCAATACTAATAAGAATGTGGTTGAAGCCTTGCAAGGGAACCTATTTCTAGTAAAGGGTAATGTGATTAAAACACCGCCTCTAGAAGATGGATGCTTGCGAGGTATTATACGAAAGCAATTGCTGAGTATTATTGGTCAAAAAAAGGAATACGTACTAGAAGAAACATCCATTTCTCCATTTGAATTACAGAAGGCAGATGAGCTTTTTATAACCAATAGTATTATAGGGATACAATCTATTACGAAGTACCGTAAAAAAGTATATGATAATCTTGTAGCAAGTGAATTACTGAAATTACTTAATGTAAAGGCGAGATTAGCCTAGTTGTAGTGAGGATGCTCAGGAGCATTAGACCAGATAAGGTAGTCACCGCCTAGTTCCATAATTTTTTCTCTCCATAGATTAGGCCTGCTATTGCAAAGCAATTTCTCTCCGTGTTCATTTTCTACCACAACCCAGATTTTTTCCTTTAATTCTCCAGTAAGTTGTTGAGAATCCCAGCCAGAATAGCCTAGGAAAAACTGAATATCACTGTCTTGCAATTCTCCTGATTTTAGCTGTTCAATGACTCTACTAAAATCACCTCCCCAAAAAATACCATTAGAGATTTCTGTACTATTAGGGATAAGCTTAGGAGCGGTATGAATAAAATACAGATTATCCTGTTCTACAGGACCACCATTATACACTTTGATATCACAACAAGCTTCTGCCTCAGGCACAAAATCTGCAAGCGTATTTTCTAAAGGTTTATTCATAATAAACCCTACCGAACCTTTCTCGGTATGATCTGCGAGTAATATGACAGCTCTATTAAAAGAGACATCCCCAATAATGGATGGTTCTGCAATCAATAAATGCCCTTTGTGTACTGATTGGTTCATGGCATTGTAATTAGTCTAATTAAAAGTAGACTAATTATTACAATAATCAAATAAAAAAACCTCTCCATCTGGAGAGGTTTTTTATTCTGTATAAACTTAGATTAGTTTACCGCAGTACCTAGCTCGGATCCTGCTTTAAACTTTACTACATTTTTTGCAGCAATTTGGATAGTCTTTCCAGTTTGTGGGTTTCTACCTTCACGTGCATTACGCTTAGATACTGACCAAGATCCAAAACCTACTAAAGAAACACGTCCTCCTTTTTTAAGCTCTCCTTCAACGTTTCCTAAGAAAGATTCTAGTGCTTTTTTTGCAGATGCTTTAGTAATTCCTGCGTGTTCCGCCATTCCGTCAATTAATTCCGATTTGTTCATAATGTTTATTTAAATTGTTAATATAGATGATAAACGCGATGTTTAATCTGTCAACAAAATTATACGTAATATCTTCTCACGCAAGTAATAGCGTGGGAAATCGCCGTTTTTGTTGATAAATCAAGGCGATTGTTAATAAAGAGGGGTGTTTTTTGCTATTCTTCTTAGCCCAATGAGGGTGCGGGTTTACAGCATTTTAGAATTTTCGGACAATTTATAACCATTTAAAAGATCTTTTATTAGCATTTTTCGCTTCCCTGGAAGTTGGATTTCTTCTATTGTAATTAGCCCATCGAGGGTATGTACTAGCATTACATCGTTTTCTATACTAATCTGACCCACTTCTTTCTTTTCCATTTCTTCTGAGTATGCTTTCGCGAAAGCAGTATAGATTTTTACTCGCAGTTCTTCTCCATTAGTCTTTAAATAACACCACGCTCCTGGATATGTATTAAGACCTCTAATAAGATTGTGAATCGTTTCATTAGATTGTGTCCAATCTATTTTTGTATTGTCATTATGGAGTTTATAAGCTGTTTTTAGATCCACATCTTGTGGTTGTATATGTGTACTTGTATTGCCTTGTGCAATTGTTTCTACTGTATCTAGCACAAGCGCACTTCCTGAGTACATTAATCTATCGTGAAGGCTCCCAGCATTTTCATTAGGCCCA
Source organism: Dokdonia sp. (assembly GCA_023299935.1). Taxonomy (GTDB): domain Bacteria; phylum Bacteroidota; class Bacteroidia; order Flavobacteriales; family Flavobacteriaceae; genus Dokdonia. Next base: position 3,865 of record JALZVV010000234.1, on the reverse strand, counting down.
ATAGTTAATGTACTTTGCTTGATAATAGCACCAGTGTCTATCTTTTCGTCTATAAAGAAGGTAGTAACCCCTGTGGTCTTTTCTCCATTAATAATGGCCCAATTAATAGGAGCAGCACCTCGATATTGAGGAAGCAGGGAAGCGTGCAGGTTAAAGGTGCCTAATGATGGCATAGCCCAAACCGCTTTAGGGAGCATTCTAAAAGCTACCACTATTTGTAAATTTGCTTCTAGGCTTTTTAATTCTTCTAAAAAGGTCTTGTCTTTGAGATTAGTAGGTTGCAGGATGGTTAGATTATGCTCTTGGGCAGCAATTTTTACTGCACTCTTTCTTATTTTTTGTCCGCGGCCAGCTGGTCTGTCTGGAGCGGTAATTACCCCTACAACTTCGTGACTAGTACTCAATAGTCCATTTAATATTGTTACGGCAAATTCTGGTGTGCCCATAAATAGAATGCGTAATCTGTTCATAATAGCTTGTAGGTATTGGAAGGTGTTATTGTTATCTTTTGTTCTTCTAGTAATAATTTCAAGGTGCTTAATATAACTTTTTCAGAATAAGGAAGCTCACATAAGTCCCTTGAAGAACATTCTTTAATTTTAAGTTGGTTTAGAATAGCCTTGCTAATAGGTAAGAAATCTTCCTTTTGTATGGACTTATCCTTTAAACAAACATCGCAATGACCGCAAATTTCGGTTTCTTCTTCTTCAAAATAGCTCAACAATTGAATATTTCGGCAGCTTTCTTTATTGGCAAGGTAGGCCTTTACACTTTGTATTTGTTCTTTTTTAGTTTTAGCATGTGCTTTTATATGATGGCCAATGGCGTTTATCGTTCGGTCATCTTCTCGCGGTGATAAAAAGACAATACTACTATCAAAGTTTTGGTGGGTGTAATCTAATATATCATCTTGGTCTAAGGCTAAAAGTATTTCGTGTACTTTTTTTATACTGGTAGTTGCCTTATTAGCAATAAGCGCGTGATTTAAGGAAACTACTTGTTCAAAAACGCCACCATATGTTCTTAAGATGGTTTGCACCACTTCGCTAAACTGTGGGTTTTTAACTAGATAATAAGTCAATGCAACATGGGCTACTTTAAAGGTTATGGTTGCTTTTTTGGAAAACTCTTTGGAGAGTTTGATAATACTATTTCTATCTAACATCTGCAGACAGTTATAGGTTAGGATAGACCGTAGGGAATAGGTCTGACAAAAATCGTTAAAATTAAATGGGTAAGATTCATTTTGCCCTTCGCCATAGGCGATTTGAAAATAAGAGTTCAATTTTTTGTACACCGTTTTCATATCTGCAATTGAAGGAATGACTGCGATGAATTGATTCTGTAATCGTATTTCATCATTTTTATTATATAAGAGGACGGCCTTGGACACTTGGCCCGCTCTTCCTGCTCTTCCCGCTTCTTGAAAATAATTCTCTAGGCTATCAGGAATCTCTGTATGGATTACAATATCTACATCTTCTTTGTCAATACCCATCCCAAAAGCGCTAGTACCTACCATTACTTTTGCTTTGTTTTGCATCCATAACTCCTGATGCTTGGTTCTATCTGCTGTAGTTAAACCCCCATGATAGTATGTGGCTGTGATTCCTTTAGCTTCTAGGAATTGTGCGGTTTGCATTGCAGCCTTCCTATTCCTAACATAAACAAGAGCACTATTAGAACTCCTAGTGAGTAGTTGCTCTAGTTTAAAGTTTTTGTCTGCTACAGCGCTTACTGTATAGGTTAGGTTAAGTCTATTAAAGGAGTTTTTATAAAGGATTTCATTGTCTAATTTGAGCTGCGCACTAATATCCCTAAGAACCTTTGACGTTGCTGTTGCTGTAAGGGCAATAATGGGAGCTTCTGGTTTGAGCGCTCTTAAGTTTTGGATATCGAGATAGGCTGGTCTAAAATCATGTCCCCATTGCGAGATACAATGCGCTTCATCTACTGCAATAAGCGAAATATCCATTTGTTTAATACGCTCGATTACAAGTTCTTGCTGTAATCTTTCAGGCGATAGATAGAGCATTTTGTAATTGCCGTAAATACAATTATCAAGCAATGCATCTAGTTCTGATAAGGGGATGCCACTAGGAATGGCCAAGGCCTTAATGCCCTTTTGTTTGAGTTGAGAAACTTGGTCTTTCATTAAAGCGACTAGCGGAGAAACAACGAGTCCTATACCATCTTGTGCAATTGCTGGGATTTGGTAACATACAGATTTTCCTCCTCCCGTAGGAAGTAGCGCAATGGTATCTTTTTTGGCTAAGACAGATGATATGATATCTTCTTGTAAAGGTCTAAAAGCCGTATGGCTCCAATAATGCTTTAATATGTCCTTAGGCTCTTTAATTGTTATGGAGTGTATTAATGATGAATTGTGCCCGTTTTTCAACTTTTCCAATGGGAATCTCAATAGGAGTATAGTTGTATGAACTATAGGTCTTTAATAGTTCATTATGGATTCTCTGAGCCTGTTCAAAATTCTCATAACGTTCATTATCTGTTGTATGTATTTTTTCCCAGGGAGGCAGTACATAAACCATGTCATAAATATATTGCTCACAAGCAGTAACGAATTCTTTAGGATACTCTTGCTGTATATAATCCATATAGGCTACGGTATCAGGTATACCCCTATCATAAAATATATAGTCGTCTGGATAGTTTTGACCAGCCTTGAATTGCTGTATTCTCGCATTCTTGAGCAAGCGACTAAATAACAAAGGCTGCTCAAGAAATAATTGATTTATTCCTTCCTCTTGGGCCTTTTTAATCACTACTCTAGAAATTTCTTCCAAACAAGTATAGCCCGATGACTTTAGGTGATTAAGCAAGGTAGTTTTTCCTGTAGATGGGCCTCCAATCAGGAGAATTCGCTTTGGCATAAAAATGGTTATACTTTACACAAAATTAGTTATTACTAAAGTAAGAGAAAACTGCTTGCTTGTGGTATCTTTGCTACTATAAATATTAACTATGAGTGCGTCACAAAACCCAGATGAATTTTATGCAAAATTAAAATCTCAATTGAGTGACACCTCTTTATGGCCAGCTCCTTATTTGTTTAAGTTTATCGTTCCTGCTAGCGCTGCGAAAGTGGAACAAATCACTACTATTTTTGATAATATGGGAGCCGTTATTAACACTAAGGATTCGCGCACAGGAAAATATACCAGTGTGTCGATTAATGTAAAGATGAAAAATCCTGATGCCGTAATAGAAAAATATAAAGAAGTATCCGTTGTAGAGGGGGTTATTTCACTTTAATATGAGGATAATTGTTGCGCTTTCCTGCCTTTGCCGGCAAGCAGGCGCGAAAGCATTATCTCACCAATCTCAACGCATTTATAGAAAATAAGAATCATTTAAAGTAGGACGTTTCTAGGTTCCTACAATTTTTAGTATTTTGCAACTGTTTACAATAGTAAATTACTTCACTTAATTCATTACAATTGATAGATCAATTAGAATACAACACAGAGCGTGTGCATCTTATCATACCAGAATATGGACGTCATATTCAGAAAATGGTAGATCAAGCCACAGAAATAGAAGACAAAGAAGAACGCAATAAAATAGCTAAAGCTATTATTGCTGTGATGGGAAATTTACAGCCTCATCTAAGAGATGTCCCAGATTTCCAACATAAACTTTGGGATCAGTTATTTATCATTTCTGATTTTAAGTTGGATGTAGACTCTCCATATCCAGTGCCTTCTAGAGAAGAATTAGCTGAGCGTCCAGAGCCTTTAGGCTATCCTCAAAATTTTCCTAAATACCGCTTTTATGGAAATAACATCAAACGTATGATTGATGTGGCCAAAGGTTGGGAAAAAGGAGAGATGAGAGACGCCCT
>JALZVV010000233.1 GCA_023299935.1 Dokdonia sp. | reverse complement strand
CCCGATGTATGGTGATTAAGTAAAGGTACTTTTGCGTGAACTAAAAACGGACGACGCTCTGTACGAATCGTATGAATGACTTTTTCTAGCGTATTGTAACTCTCTTCAAAATCGGTCCCGTCTATCGTAACTGCTTCTAGACCGTTAAAACCTTGCGCATACTCATAAGCATCTTGAGCTCTCGTCTCTGCAGCATTTGCAGAAATATCCCAACCGTTATCCTGCACTAAATAAAGTATAGGCAATTGCTTTAAAGCTGCCATCTGGAAAGCCTCTGCAATCTCACCTTCGGTAACGGATGCATCGCCAAGAGAGCAAACTGTAATCCCCCTTTCCCCCAATGGAGGAATATCAAAGGGTAAGTCCTCTCCTTTGGAGAGGGTCTGGGAGAGGAACTCTTTATACCAAAATCCCATTGCAACGCCAGTAGCGGGTATTGCCTGCATTCCTGTTGCGCTACTCTGATGAGGGATTTTAGGCTTATCATCATCTCTCAAACTAGGGTGAGAATAATACGTACGTCCCGCCGAAAAAGGATCATCTTTCTTGGCTAAAACTTGCAACATTAAATCATAAGGTTTCATCCCTATAGCGAGAAGCATACTGTCATCACGATAGTAAGGAAAGGCATAATCCTGGGGTTGTAATTGCATCCCTATTGCCGTTTGTATTACTTCGTGACCGCGACTTGTGGCGTGCACATATTTAGAAACCACTTTAAAATTAGCTTCATAAATTTCTGTCATAGCCTTTGCAGTACATAGATTAGCAAATGCTTTTTTGAGTAGTTCTTTATTCATCTTAATGTCCTTGCAAAGGAGCGACTTTTAATTATACTAATTTATTTCCTGTTACGAGCATCCAGTTAAAGGGATCTTCTCCTCCTGTTTTGATATCGTTAAGTGTTGCATTTATATCCTTTCCAACTGGATGTTCTTGAGACACAGGTATCGTATTATCTCCCCATCCTATTTCCTTAATGTAAGCAATACCTACGGCAGTTCCCGTACCGAAGGCTTCTTCTAGGCTTCCGTTTTGAGCCGCCTCTAAAATTTCCTGAAGGGTTATTTTACGTTCTGTTACAGTAAAATTTTTGTGACGCAACAAATCGATCACACTTTTTCTAGTAATCCCGTGCAATACAGAGCCGTCAAGTTCTGGAGTAATAAAAGTACCTTTAATTTTAAAGAAGATATTCATCGTGCCTACTTCTTGAATGTACTTATGCTCTTTGGCATCTAGCCATAAGACTTGGTCATAGCCTTTTGCTTTAGCTAACTCTGTAGGTCTAATAGCAGCTGCATAATTCCCTGCTGCTTTTGCTTCTCCTGTTCCGCCACTCGCAGCGCGTATATACTCTTTTTCTGCCCATAGTTTAATAGGTTTACTAAAAAATGGTCCTGCTGGTGAGGCTATGATAACAAACTTAAAACTGGTAGCTGCTCGCATCCCGATAAAAGGTTCATCTGCATACATAAATGGCCGAAGATATAAGGCACTACCTGCTCCTGGCGGTATCCATCCTTTTTCGACCCCCACAAGTGCTTTCAATCCATCTACAAACAACTCTTCAGGAAAATCAGGCATTCCCATACGACGCGCACTCTCATTAAGGCGCTTTGCATTTTCCATAGGACGGAAAAGAAGAGGCTCTTTTTTTTGCGAAAGCGTACTCTTCATCCCTTCAAAAATAGCTTGACCATAATGCAATGCCATCGCTGCTGGGTGCGTTGGGATATGTGCAAGAGGTTCTATTCTAGGATTTTTCCACTGCCCATCTTCATAATCACAGATAAACATATGGTCTGTAAACGTGCGTCCTAAAGGGATGCTATCAAAATTGATATGCTCTAATTGAGAGTTATCGGTTGTTGTTATGGTAATGTTCATAGTTGGTGTTATTTCCCTCACTGTCCTACGGACGTCTCTCCCAAGGGGAGAGAAACAGAGGCTATTCTATATTTCTCTGGCAGTATCAAACTGCTCTAAATTAACTGCTATTCGTTTAAGGAAGCTTCCTCCTAAAAATCCATCTACAATGCGATGGTCAAAACTTAAGGAGAGATACATCATTTGTCTAATCTCTATGGTATCGCCTTCTGGACGTTCCATCACTTCTGCTCTTTTTTTAATAATTCCCGTCGCAAGTATAGCTGCTTCTGGTTGATTAATAATAGGTGTTCCCATCACACTCCCAAAGGTGCCTACATTACTTATGGTAAACGTACTTCCTTTAATATCATCCCCACCCAATTTATTCTCGCGTGCTAAGCCAGCTAGTCGGTTAACCTCTGTAGCGATTTCTAATAAGGATTTGTGGTCTGCATTTTTTACTACAGGAACGATAAGGTTTCCAGAAGGTAAGGCGGTTGCCATTCCTATATTAATATCTTCCTTCACGATAATATTCTTACCATCTACAGAAACATTAATCATAGGAAAATCCTTTACTGCTTTTGCTACTGCTTCTACAAAAAGTGGGGTGAAGGTAAGTTTCTGACCATATTTTTCTTGAAAAGGAACTTTATTTGCATCACGCCATTTAACCAACTCTGTTAAATCTGCTTCTACATAAGCGGTAACGTGCGGACTTGTATGCTTGCTATACACCATATGGTCTGCAATCATCTGGCGCATACGGTCCATCTCTACTATTTTTCCTTTTCCCTTATCAAGATTGAGTTTAGGAATCTTATAGGCATCTGGGTCGGGTTGAGCCACAGGCTGTGCAAATTGAAAAGGTCTTCCGGACGCTATATAGTTCAAAACATCACTTTTACGTAAGCGATTCTCTTTTCCAGTTCCTGGAATTCGAGTTAACTCCTCATAAGAAATATGATGCTTCCTAGCTATATTATCTACTAAAGGGCTTATAAATGTATTGGTGTTAGCCGTTGAGAAAGCCGCTGGTGCTTTACCTACTCTTTTACTTACGTTGCCAACTGGTTTTTGTTCGGTTTTCTTTTTTGATCCTTGGGCAGTTGTAACTCCTTTTTTTACAGTGCTCGGTGTACCTTCTCTATTCTCATAAATAGCAATAGGCTTACCCACCGCCACAACAGCATTGGGCTCAAATAACTGCTGTTTCATTATTCCTGCTGCTGGTGCCGGAACTTCGTTATCTACCTTATCAGTAGCTACCTCTACAAGGATATCTCCTTCTTCAAAAGATTCGCCTTCTTGAACCAACCAATTGAGGATGGTTCCTTCCGTAATACTTTCGCCCATTTTGGGCATTAACAACTGACTAGCAGACATATAGTTTATTGAACGATTTATTTTAAATGTACTATTTTTTTACACTTCATAGCATATTTTACCTATAAATAGATGTTAATATAGAATATTATTCTAATATTTAATTATTATTGTTTTTATATTCTAATATTAATCTTTAATTAAGATAAAAATAGTATTTCATTATGAAATTAGATGCAACAGACCAAAAATTGCTTGTTCTTTTACAACAAGATTCAAATCAAACGGTTAAAGCCTTGGCTCAACAACTAGGAAAATCTACAACTCCCGTTTTTGAACGAATAAAAAAACTTGAAAAAGAAGGGGTTATTGAAGGGTATAGTGCTCGAATTAATGCTAAGAAAATAGGACTCAAACAGATTGTATTTATCTCGATTTCGCTACAAGGCCATACTCGCAGTTATCTAGAGAAGTTTGTAAAGGAAATTAATAATTTTCCAGAGGTAATAGAATGCCACAGAGTAAGTGGTAATTTTGATTACCTATTAAAACTAGTAGTCGAAGATATTGAGTCCTACGAAAAATTTATTGTTACTAAACTTACGTTACTTCCCTATATAGGTAATGTACAAAGTCATATTGCGCTTTCTACAAGTAAACAAACGCAGGAATTAGACTTGTCTTTTCTAGCCTAAAAAAAGTATTTGTTATTTCTTAAATTCCTGTAGTGTTTTATAAAAATCTTCTTGTATTGGTCTGTTTTTAGGTATGCTACGTAAAGGCTCTACCGCTTTAAGGCTTTCATAACAATCTGCAGGTAATTGCTGATATAGTTTTGTTCCTGCAGTTTTCCAGGCAATCATATCGCTAGACACCTCCTTAATTGCCTTAGCTGGATTTCCTACGATAAGTTGGCGTGCTTCAAACACCGTCTCGGCTTTTACAAATGCCATCGCACCTACGATACATTCGTCTCCTATAACGGCATTATCCATAATCACACTATTCATCCCTATGAGACAATTACGACCAAGATTAGCCCCGTGTATTACTGCACCGTGACCTATGTGGGCGCTTTCGCGAAAGCGTATACTCTTCCCTGGAAACATATGCACCGTACAATTTTCTTGAACGTTAACACCGTCTTCTAGAATAATTCCTCCCCAATCTCCTCGAATAGCAGCACCCGGACCGATGTAACAATTTTTGCCAATAATAACATTCCCTGTAACCGCAGCAAGCGGGTGGATAAAACTACTCTCGTGTACTACTGGAATATGTCCTTTAAAACTGTAAACCATAATTACTTTAGATATAAATTTTTCTTAAAATACACTAAATACTGTTAGTTCTGTGTTTTGAATAACACTAAGGGAAAAAATAATATTATGAGCACCCAAACACAAACAATATCGACCAGTAAAGAATTTTTATACTTATTAAAATTCTCAAAAGAAGACGTTATCCATTCTAAATCAGAAAAAAAACAACGTTGTTTTCAATTAATAAGAGCTATGCGATTAGGTAATCTTTTCAAAAACAAAGTTACTATTTCATTTAAAGATGCTCAGGATAGACTGATGAAAATAAACACGACTATATGGGGTGTCACACAGCAGTCTGTTATTCTTAAAAAAGGAGTTTATATCCC
>JALZVV010000232.1 GCA_023299935.1 Dokdonia sp. | reverse complement strand
GCAAGACTTTCCATTTGCTCTTTAAGCTTTCCTGCATTTGCAGTTACTTGCTCATTGATCTCTGCCTGACGACTAGAAGATTCTACCTGTACTTTGTAAAGACTGTTTAAAGACTCCATTTGTGCAGCAGCTAATGCCATCTCTTCACTATACTTTTTAGTAGAGTTCATTGCATCTGCAGTAGGTGCCATTCCTTTAGCAGCTCCTTCAAAATTACGTATGCTATCTCCAAGGCTACTCATTAACTCTCCGTCAATCTTAGCGCCTTTAAGCATTTCGTCTAATTTTTTAGATAAAAGACCTTCTGCATCTTGTGGTGCTTCTTTCTTGTTCCCTTTTCCTAGTCCACCAGCTAATTCTGGGTACACTAAAGACCAATCTAGATCTTCTTCTACTGATTCGAAAGCAGATATTACAAATACCAATGCCTCTGTTAATAGCCCTATGATAAGCATCTCGTTACCAAAAGGCCAGTGCATAATTTTAAAAAGTGCACCAACGATTACAACCGCTGCTCCTAGTCCGTAGACCATATTCATTAATTTCTTTCCAGTTTTAGACTTTGCCATAATAAAATAGTTTTCGTTTAGTTAAGTTTTAATTTAGTTAATAAGTAGTAAGTAAATTCAATATATAATTGGGGTAATATATTCTCTACTTAGGTGCTTTGCGAAGGTTAACTCGCTCATCCACTCCTAGGAAATCCTGCACTGTTCTGAACCCAATGTAGCTACGTGCACTATCCTGATATTCATAATCACGTGAACTCACCTGAAGGAAATAGGCAACATCTTTCCAAGAACCACCTCGTATTACCTTTCTGTTGTTAGAAAGATCGTTTACGTTAGGGTTAATGGTAGACATATGTTCGTATGAATTAGGATCATAAGAAGAAGCCACCCACTCTGCAACATTACCTGCCATATTGAACAGATTGTAGTCATTAGGCTCATAAGCATCTACTTCTACAGTATATAAGGCTTGATCTGCTCCGTAATCTCCTCTTAAAGGCTTAAAGTTAGCCAAGAAACATCCTCTATCATTCTTTGCATAAGGACCTCCCCAAGGATAATCCCCACTCTCTATACCACCTCTAGCTGCATATTCCCATTCTGCTTCACCTGGCAATCTAAAACGATTTACGTGATGTTTTTTCTTAGTTTTCTGATACGAGTTTTTGTACAATGTTCTCCACTCACAAAAAGCTTTTGCTTGCATCCAGTCTATCCCTACAACAGGGTAATCTCCATAAGCATCGTGCCAGAAATAATCATTGTGCATAGGCTCATTGTAGGAGTATGCAAAATCTTTTACCCACACTGTCGTATCTGGGTACACTTTTACCTTTTCTGTTTTGATATAATCTTTACGATTTCCGTTCTTTTCTTTTGCTGCAGACTCGATATCCAAATAGGTATATCTAAACTCCAACTTATCTACATCAATAGTACGCTGTCCATTATAAGCCTCCTCAAGAGGAATGTACATGGTATCCATAACTTCAGAATAATACTCATCTGGGTACTCAGCAGTATCCCAAAGGATTTCTATTTCTTTATTAAGTTTTCTTCCTTCAAAACCTGTTTCACCTAGACCGTAGTAATTGTCATACATGTACTGCTCGTAAGGTGTCATATTATCAGGATCTGCATCGCTAAATGCATAATCACCTATCCCTCCGCTTCCTGGAGTTTCTCCAAGCTCATCGGCTAGAATGGCCAGTTTAGTTCTTACCGTAGAGTCTCTTACCCACTGCACAAACTGTCTGTATTCTGAATTTGAAATTTCAGTTTCGTCCATGTAGAAAGAACGAACGGTCACCGTCTTTGTGGGCGCATCTCCTACTGAAGCAAGATCATCATCACTTTTACCCATAATAAAAGCACCACCCGAAACAAGGGTCATACCATAGGGCTTCTCAGGGTGCCATCGCTTGCCTTTTACACCAACAAGCTCTCCACGATCTCCACTGCCACAACTATATAGCACAGCAATTATCGCAATTAATGCAACACACTTTTTCATACTTTTTAGGTTAAGTTTACTCAATTCAAGGGATCAAACCTATTTATTTATTTTCAAATAAACAATTAATTTCCCAAAAACATTTAAAATCAATACTGGTTATTACTCAATTATACTTCGTTCTTTTTCCTTGCTTTATACCATCTTTCTGGAATATTCTGGTTACAAGCCTCCAGATAATCGTGGTACGTGCAAGGTAATAACGTATGTCTTTTCAATTTATTATTCAATCCAGAAATAAACGGAATTTCTATCCACCATCTTTCTGTCATTTCGCTTTTATAAAAGGTAAGCACCTCATCGTCAATTGGTACTTGATAGGTTAAAAAATTATTTTTTCCTATATCTAGACTTTCGCTTGCGCGAAAATTGACTCCTTCTATAAAATACCACAAAACTTGGGCTACTAGCATTGCGGCCATTTCTTCTTGAGGATCATTCTTATACTCAAATACTCCAAATACCGAAACACGATCGCTAATTCCTGCATAACGTGCGATGGCACAAATTTCTTTACCATCAAAACCATTAGGTGCTTTGTTATGTCTATAACTAAGCTCACTACTCTTAATAGCTCCCATATCTATTCCCACAACATCTGCATCTCGCATTACCGGCTCTACACTTTCTAAACTTGCTGACACATTACCTAAGCGATAGGCATCAAAGTGTAAACGGTCCATTAAATCAATTTCTTCCTGCGGATTAAAATAGGTCTGAAAGCCAATATTGCTATAATTAAACAGATTATAGGGTTGATTTACGATGATTTTTCCTACATATGAATGATTTTCGATGGGTTTTGTAGAATCCCCTAAATCAAATTTATGGTCTACATTAACCAGATTGACCATCTGATCTAACTTATCAAAAGCTCTATAAACAGGATAAATCAAATCATGACTTCCTCCTATATATATAGGTATAATATTTTTTTTAACTAAGTCTTCGGTTACTGTACGAATAGCAAAATAGGTGTCTTCTACACTTTCTCCTTTATCTATATCTCCTAAATCTGCAATGGTGGTGTGCCAATTCCCTGGAAATAGCTCATAAAAGGCTCTTCTAATTTCTGTAAAGGATAATGATTCGCCCAGCGTATTTGGGTCTCTCCTATTTTCGCGCAAGCCAATAATCGCTAGTTGCACACCTTTTAAATCAGGGAAACCTTCCTGCTCACTATGAATGCGCAAAGCATTACCCAAGCATTGCTGATGCATAAGCTGTATATGTGCTAAAGCAACATCTGCAACTGGCAGCAAATAATCTTGGATCATAGTCTATTTCTTTTTAGTAGTTGCCTTTTTACGAGCAGGCTTCTTTTTCTTAGGTGTTTTTTTCTCAATAATATCTTTGATCTCTTCTAAGGTAAGTTTTGCCGCATCTACCGTTTTAGGTAATTCGATTTTAGTCTTTCCTTTAATTATATTAGAACGTCCCCAGCGTGCTTTCTCCACGCGAATACCATCTTCTACAAAGTTATGGATAACCTTATCTATTTCCTTTTGCTTCTTAATTTCTATAAGCTCTACAATATCTGCATCAGAAAGATTATCAAAATCGTATTTTTTGTTTACGTTAATGAACATACTGTTCCATTTGATAAAAGGTCCAAAACGGCCTGTGCCCTTCTGTACGGGTAAATCCTCATAGGTATAAATGGGAGCATCTGCTTTTTGCTTCTCCTTAATAAGTTCTATCGCTTCAGGAAGGTCCACTTGCATTGGGTCTCTTCCTTTAGGCAAGGAAACAAATTTATCACCAAACTTTACGTAAGGTCCAAAACGGCCATTATTAACTGAAACGGGAGCGTCTTCATAAGACCCTAAGTCTTTAGGTAATTTAAAAAGATCCATAGCCTCTTCATAGGTAATACTACTCAATTGTTGATCTGGTCCTAAACTCGCAAATCTAGGCTTGTCCTCATCTTCTACAGTACCAATTTGCACCATAGGACCAAATTTTCCTAAACGCACACTCACAGGTTTCCCAGAATCTGGATCCTTACCAAGAACTCTTTCCCCTACTTCTCGCTCAGCATTTTGTTCAACATCTTTTACATGAGGATGAAAATCTTTGTAAAAATCCTTCATCATGGAGGTCCACTCCTGCTTTCCCTCTGCAATTTCATCAAAATCCCGTTCTACTTTTGCAGTAAAGTTATAGTCCAATATATTTGAAAAGTGATTCACGAGAAAATCGGTTACTACCATTCCTACATCTGTAGGCACAAGTTTACCTTTATCTGATCCTACTGTTTCAACAAGTTCTTTTTCTGAAACTTTACCTGCCTTTAGCGTTAAGACATCATACGATCTTTCTTTACCATCCACAGTTCCCTTCTCTACATACTTCCTGTTTTGTATTGTGGTAATGGTAGGTGCATACGTAGATGGTCTACCTATACCTAATTCTTCTAATTTCTTAACTAGAGAGGCCTCTGTATACCTATAGGGTGGTCTTGTAAATCTTTCGGTTGCGGTGATATATCTATTATCTAGAGCTTCTCCTTCTTTAAGTGCTGGCAATAAGCCGGCTTCTTCCTGATCTTCATCATCACTTCCTTCCAGGTATACTTTTAAGAAACCTTCAAATTTGAGTACCTCACCATTTGCCGTAAGATTATCTGTCCCAGCAGAAGAAGCAATCTGAACATTAGTACGCTCTAACTGTGCTTCACTCATTTGAGAAGCAATGGCTCTTTTCCAAATGAGCTCATATAGTCGCGCTTGATCGCGATCCATATTTACGGTATGTTTAGAAAAATCTGTAGGTCGTATCGCTTCGTGAGCTTCTTGAGCTCCTTTAGACTTTCCTTTATAATTACGTTCCTTACTAAAGCTTTCTCCATAAGCCGCAAGAATTTCTTCTTTGGCTGCATTTTTTGCGTCTACAGATAAGTTTACACTATCCGTTCTCATATAAGTAATATGCCCCGCCTCATATAAACGCTGGGCCATTGTCATGGTCTTACTTACAGAGAAGTATAGTTTTCTGCTCGCTTCTTGTTGCAAGGTTGATGTAGTAAATGGTGGTGCTGGTGATTTTTTTGCAGGCTTGGTTGTTAAGGAGGCTACTTTAAAGGATGCTGTTGCATTTTGAGTTAAAAAATCTTCGGCATCTTTTTTAGCACTAATATTTTTAGGCAATTTTGCCTTAAGCGATTTTCCTAATTGATTTGTAAATTCTGCATCTATACGATATGAGGCTTGCGCATTAAACTTCTGAATCTCACGTTCACGCTCTACAATTAAACGTACAGAAACAGATTGCACACGTCCAGCAGACAATCCGCCTTTTACCTTTCTCCATAATACTGGAGACAGTTCATAGCCTACTAATCGATCTAAAACTCTACGTGCTTGTTGCGCATTAACAAGATGATAATCTATCTTGCGTGGGTTTTCTATAGCACGTTTAATTGCTGTTTTAGTAATCTCATGAAACACGATACGTTTAGTGCGAGCAGGATCCAATTTAAGAGCTTGTTCTAAATGCCAAGCAATAGCTTCTCCCTCTCGATCCTCATCACTTGCGAGCCAAACCATTTCGGCATTCTTTGCAAGGTCTTTGAGCTTCTTGACCACTTTTTTCTTATCGTCTGAGACTTTATATTTAGGTGTAAAATCACCATCTACATCTACTCCTAATTCCTTAGAAGGCAGATCTGCAATGTGACCAAAACTACTCTCGACTTTATAATCAGGTCCTAAAAACTTCTCTATAGTTTTTGCCTTTGCAGGTGACTCCACAATCACTAAATTCTTTGCCATACTTCCTTTATTTGGGAATACAAAAGTAGCGCAAATATTTAATTCTCAATTTTAAAATCGAAAAATGTACTAAATAGACACTTCAAAAAAGGGTGATTTTTGTTTATAACACCTACGAAAAAATCAAGATAACGAGATTAGCGAAGGCATAAAGATTGAGGCGTTAAAGCACGAAAAAATATCTTCTCAAAAAAACTATTTTTTAACTTGAAAATTCTAAAAATCCATTAATGAACCTTAACTGGATATCATAAAAAATGAATTGTACTAGAATGCTCTTTTATACACTAAACTAGTAAACTGCAACTGCCCTTCTCGTTGTGTTTCCCTTGTTTGAGTTACATACTCTAATTGAAACGTATTTGCCCCTCTACGCATAACAACCCCTACTTGAGCTCCCAATACAGTATTCTCTACAGGCAATGTAAAGGGAGAGCTATCACCTAAAGGATGACCTTGGATTAATGCATTAAGGGCGACATACCTATATAGTACACCTCCATATCCATAAAATTCTCGAGTAGCTCCTATTCTATTATAATAACTACTCGTTCTGATGTTATCGCGATTGCCTATAAATACTGTCGCCTTTTGGTCTGCAAAAATCTGGCGCGTTCCAAAAGCAAAAGATGAACTTAAATCAAAAAAGAATTTACGCTCTTTCTGGAAACTTACATGATAATTCCCAGAACCATTTAAATGTACACTATTTGCTATCTCTCCACTCCAAACAGGAATAAACTCATTTATTAACTCGTGATATGCCCTTTGAACAGCTCCGGCAAATGAGATTGG
>JALZVV010000231.1 GCA_023299935.1 Dokdonia sp. | reverse complement strand
TTTGTGGTAGGATGAGGCTGTGCTTTTTGAACGATAGCTGATCTAAGATTAGGATTGTTGGGATGACTTTCAAAATAGCCGCCTACGAGTTTGCCATACCAAGGCCAATCATACTCTATATCTACCGCCGAGTGCACCTCCAGAAAGCTTCCGCCGTTTTGTATATATTTTTCAAAGGCCTTCTGACCATTAGTGTCGAGTATATTTCCTGTGGTATTGAGAAATACAACAGCATCATATTGCGCTAAGGATTTCCTTACAAAATGTAAAGAATCTTCTGTATGGGTTACTTTTAAATTATGTGTTTTTCCAAAATCCTTGAAGGTTTGTGCCCCCGTTTCTATGGACTTATGTCGCCATCCTACGGTCTTTGTGAACACTAACACTTTCTTAGATTGGGTATCTTTTTGAGTATCTCGCGATATATTATCTGAAGATTTTGTGTTGCCGCAGGAAACTAGGAACACGGTAACTATTAAAAGAAATATTCTGTTTATGATAATAAATAATTAAGCAGTTAACGACATCAAATATTTCTTAGGCGTAGTCCCAAATTTCTTTTTAAAAGCAGCGATAAAATGACTTGCGGTGCTATACCCTACTTTGAGCCCAACTTCATTAACGTTATGAGAGCCACTCTCTAATAATTGCCGTGCCACTTCCATCTTATAATCAAACAAAAAGCTATATACAGAGTCTCCATAAATCTGTTTAAAACCTTCCTTGAGTTTATTGAGTGAGAGTCCAATCTCTTCAGAAAGAGCCTGTAAAGTAGGAGGTTCTGTCATTCTTGCAATCATAATTTCTTTAGCCCTTTTAATTTTGGTCACATTATCCTCATCGGCTAGAAAAGGACATTGTGCAACGTCTGCATCTGCCGGACGATTAAAATATAAACTGAGCAGCTCATACGCCTTTCCTTTAACATACAGTTCTTTAATACTCGGGTGTAAATTATAGTTTACAACTTGATTTAATGCAATTGCCATACTAGGAGAAACCCCTCCATCTTGATAATATTTACGGTCTTTATTCTCCTCACTTAAAAAAGTAATATAACTCGCTTCACGCGAAAAAAGACTATGAAATTTCTTGATAGAAATCAAAATAGATACCACCCAAGTATGCGGTGCTAACTCCAAATTCATAGGTAAATCACGCTGTGGATTATATAACAATAAAGATTGCTCTTCGGGCATAGGCAACTTGTAAGCTCCATTATTGAATTGAAAAACGGCACTTCCCTTTAAACAGAAATGAAACTGGATAAAACTGCTATCTACGTTTTTTACAAATTGATATGTTTGTTCGGCTTCATTGATAAAAGTAAGCACGGTAAACCCTTTCTCGATAAAAGTTTGAGAGACCGGACTTATAGCGACATTTTTTGATTCCATAGGCTTTACTTATATTGTTTTTATTTAGACCAAATCTAAATAATAGACGTGTTATACTTTCTCGAAAGCACAGTAAAAGTAAGCATTTTGTGACATTTGCCTTTTATTAACTACAAACAAAACTATATCCGATACTATTCGTGCCTCTAGCGTTATTTTATTAAGATGCTTCACGATATTTTTGTAACTGCTTATGAATAAAGTTCAAAACGCACATACCCAATCTTCACAATTCTATGCCATAGGGCTTAGTTACAAAAAAGCCGACGCCGAAATACGTGGACACTTTTCTGTAAGTGCAGTGGCGCAAGAAGCTATTTTAACTCAAGCAAAAGAAGAGGAAATACCAGGATTAGTTGTTATATCTACCTGTAATCGTACAGAATTATATGGATTTGCCTCTAGTGCTACACACTTAATTAAAATACTTTGTGAGCATACTCAAGGGACTATTAAAGAATTTGAAGAAATAGCTTATATCTACGAAGGGGATGAAGCTATAAATCATCTTTTTAAAGTAGGAACAGGTCTGGATAGTCAGATTTTAGGCGATTTTGAGATTATAGGTCAACTTAAAGTAGGCTTTAAAAATGCTAAAAGTATTGGGCTTGTAAACCCTTATATGGAGCGTCTTATTAACTCTGTAATACAAGCGAGCAAACGTATCAAGACAGAGACAGAGATTTCTAGCGGGGCAACTTCGGTGAGTTTTGCGGCTGTTCAATATATTTTAGCCCGTGTACCTTATGTTTCTGACAAGAACATCTTGCTTTTTGGAACAGGAAAAATAGGCCGTAATACTTGTGAGAATCTTGTAAAGCACACTAAAAATGAGCATATCACGCTTATTAACCGAACAAAATCTACTGCCGAAAAAATAGCAGGAAAGTTTAACTTACTGGTAAAAGACTACGCAAATATACAGAGTGAAATCGCTCAAACAGATGTGCTTGTTGTAGCCACAGGAGCTCAAAAACCTACGATTAATAAAAGTCTAATTCACTCTTCGAAACCATTGCTTATTTTGGATCTTTCTATCCCTAAAAATGTAGCAAATGATGTAACAGAGTTAAGTAATGTGACGCTTATTCATCTAGATCAATTATCAAAAATAACAGACGACACCCTTAAACGCCGTCAATCATACATTCCTAAAGCCGAAAGGATTATTGAAGAGATAAGAGAGGATTTTGAAGCTTGGTTAGAGACACGAAAATTTGCACCTACCATACAAGCTCTCAAGAACAAACTCGTACAAATACAAGAAAAAGAAGTTACTACACATCGTAAAAAAGTAGTTGATTTTAATGAAGAGCAGGCCGAAATTATTTCTAACCGACTCATTCAAAAAATTACCAATCGCTTTGCTAATCACTTGCGTGAAGCAAATGGAACAAGCGAGCAAAGTATAGATTTAATTAACACCATTTTTCAACTAGAGCAAGAAAAAGATGTCTAAAACCATACGTATAGGTACTAGAGATAGCGAACTCGCTTTATGGCAAGCAAAAACGGTTCAAAAACAGCTTGAAGAGTTAGGATACACTACAACGCTTGTTCCTGTAAAATCTACTGGAGATCTAGTTTTAGACAAACCTTTGTATGAACTAGGCATTACTGGAATTTTTACTAAAACACTAGACGTAGCTATGCTTAACGGGACTGTGGATATTGCGGTACATAGTATGAAAGATGTTCCTACAGCATTACCCATAGGTATTGTACAAGCGGCAGTTCTAGAAAGGGCTAATACTTCAGATATTCTGGTACATAAAGAGGCTCCAGATTATACACAAAAATGCACCATAGCTACAGGTAGTCTTAGACGCCAAGCACAATGGCTTAATAAATATCCAAATCACAATACTACAGATCTTCGTGGTAATGTTAATACACGGCTTCAAAAACTGGCCGATAGTGATTGGACAGGCGCTATTTTTGCCCAAGCAGGCTTGGAGCGTATAAATCTCTACAAAGACCGTACTATAAACAGCCCCTCTTTTGGAGGGGTTGGGGAGGAATTAGACTGGATGATTCCTGCTCCTGCTCAAGGAGCGATGGTTGTTGTAGCCTTAGAAGATGATAATTATTGCAAAACTGCTTGCGCAAAATTAAACCATACCACAACAGCACTTTGCACTCATATAGAACGTGAGTTTTTGCGTACACTAGAAGGTGGCTGTACGGCTCCTATTGGGGCTCTTGCAACTATTAAAGAGGACATTATTACATTTTGCGGTGTGCTATTTTCACTAGACGGACAAACTAAAATTGAAGTAAAGCAAGATGTTTCTATATCGCATAGCCAAGGGTTTGGTACAGACTGTGCCTTAGACATTTTAGATAATGGCGGTAGAGCATTGATGAAAGAAATTAAAACCAATTTAAAGAAATAATGCCTAGCGTTCTTTCCACAAAAAAACTAAAGCTAAACCAGCGAGAATTAGTACTCAATGCAGGATTTAGTTTTGTGGAATATGATGCAATTACTATTACTAACACCCCGTATACTATTCCAGAAAAAATAGACAATGTAATTATCACTAGTCAAAACGGGGCGAGAGCCTTTTTGCAAATTCAGGATGAAGGTTTTAAGTGTTATACAGTAGGTAAAAAAACAACAGCGCTTTTAGCAGATAACGGATTAAAAATTGAGAAAACTGCTCAAAATGCAGTAGAATTAGCCCGTTTTATAGTAAAAAATTACAAAAACGAACATTTTCACTATTTCTGCGGAAACCGAAGAAGAGACGAATTACCTACAATTTTAAAAGAAGCCCAAGTTTCTTTTGAAGAAGTAATTACCTACAATACCTCGCTTACCACTCGGTCATTTGACCAAGGTTTTGACGGAATATTATTTTACAGTCCTTCGGGAGTAGAAGCTTTCGCGAAAGCGAATACTCTAGAAAAAACAACAGCTTTTTGCATAGGAAACACCACTGCGACCGAAGCAAGAAAGCATACAAATAACGTTATTGTGTCTAACGCCACGACCATAGAAAGCACTATTGCTAAAACGGTTAAAACACTGGCTATTCGATACTAGCTAATAGTTATTAGTACTATTATGAGAGATTATAAAAACTTAAACATTTGGGATAACGGTATTCAAATCGTTAAGCAAGTTTATGTTCTTGTTGAAAAGCTCCCATTAAGTGAAAAGTTTGGTTTAAAAAGTCAACTTTCTAGAGCAGCAGTTTCTATTCCTAGTAATATTGCTGAAGGATGTAGTAGAAATAGCGACATAGAATTTAAACGCTTTTTAGAGATTGCAATGGGTTCTTTATTTGAGGTAGAAACTCAGATTACAATCTGTGAAGAATTAAATTTTTTAATTCTAGAAGACACAAAAGAGATAAAAATACTGCTTGCGAAAGAAGCGAAAATGATAAATAGTTTAATTTCAAAAAATTAAGGCTCGCTAGCAGCTAATTGCTAATAGCCAACATCTAGTATATGATTAAAAACGACCTATTTTTAAGAGCCATAAAAGGAGAGACTGTAAATAGACCTCCAGTATGGATGATGCGTCAAGCAGGAAGATACCTACCTGAATTTATGGAAATCAAAGCTAAATATGATTTCTTTACCCGCTGTCAGACACCAGAACTTGCTAGTGAGATTACGGTACAACCTATACGCCGTTATGGGATGGATGCCGCAATATTATTTTCTGATATTTTAGTGATTCC
>JALZVV010000230.1 GCA_023299935.1 Dokdonia sp. | reverse complement strand
GCAGAAATGGAACTACCACTTACATTGGGAAAAACCATCTCTAATGAAACTTTTGTAGTAGACTTGGCTAAAATGCCACACTTACTTATGGCAGGAGCTACAGGCCAAGGTAAATCGGTTGGGTTAAACGCAATACTCACCTCACTACTCTATAAAAAACACCCCGCCGAAGTTAAGTTTGTACTCGTAGATCCAAAAAAAGTAGAACTTACCCTCTTTAATAAAATAGAACGTCATTATCTGGCTAAATTACCCGATACTGATGAGGCTATTATTACAGATAATTCTAAGGTTATCAATACCTTAAACTCATTATGTATCGAGATGGATGCGCGTTACGACTTGCTTAAGGATGCCATGTGTCGTAATATAAAAGAATATAATACAAAATTTAAAACACGCAAGCTCAATCCTAATAACGGTCACCGTTTTTTACCGTACATTGTATTGGTTGTAGATGAGTTTGCAGATTTAATAATGACCTCTGGCAAGGAGGTAGAAACGCCTATCGCGCGTTTGGCTCAACTAGCCCGTGCTATTGGAATACACCTAATTATTGCCACACAGCGTCCATCTGTAAATGTAATAACAGGTATAATTAAAGCAAACTTTCCTGCGCGTATTGCCTTTAGAGTAACGAGTAAGATTGATAGTAGAACGATATTGGATACTTCTGGTGCAGACCAATTAATAGGACGTGGAGATATGCTTTACACTCAAGGTAATGAAGTCGTAAGGGTGCAGTGTGCCTTTGTAGACACACCAGAAGTAGAACGTATAGTAGATTATATAGGTGGCCAGAAAGCCTATCCTGATGCACACTTATTACCAGAGTATATAGGTGAAGAAAGTGGCACAAATCTTGATATTGATAAGAGTGATAGAGATGCCCTCTTTAGACAAGCCGCCGAAGTATTGGTGATTGCTCAACAAGGAAGTGCCTCTTTATTACAACGTAAACTTAAACTAGGTTATAATAGAGCCGGTAGATTAATAGACCAATTAGAAGCCGCGGGTATTGTCGGTCCTTTTGAAGGAAGTAAGGCTAGACAGGTACTCGTTCCAGATATGGTAGCACTAGATGAACTTTTAAATAATGAGTAAAATGAATAAAGGAAGAAAACATACCCTAATCGTTTGTTTAGTCATGCTGTGTTTTGCTTTCGCGAAAGCGCAAACCGCACAAGATCTTCTCAAAGATGTAAACGCTAAGATTAATTCGTATAAGAACATAGGAATTGATTTTAAATACGCATTGAGCAACGAATCTGCTGGCGTAGACCAAGTCACTAAAGGAAGTGTAGTTATGGAAGGCGACAAATATTCCTTACAATTAATGGGAACGACTCAGCTTTTTGATGGTTCTAATGTATATACCATTGTACCAGAAGATGAAGAAGTAACCATAAGCGCCATTAGTGATCAAGATGAAGACGCTATAACCCCATCTAGAATGTTGAGCTTTTTTAATGAAGGCTATACTCAAAAAATGGATATCACTCAAAATATTAAAGGGCGAACGATACAATACGTTAAGCTCACACCTATTGATAGTAATAGTGAAATCAAACATTCTTTATTAGGAGTAGACAAGCAAACAAAGCATATTTATAAGCTCATCATAACACAGAAAAATGGTACTGCCATTACGATTACCGTAAATAACTTTAAGACAGACCAGCCTTTAGCAAAGAATATATTCTCCTTTGATGAGAGTAAATATGCGAACTATTATATCAATAGATTATAACAAAGTCTTAAGGTAGTTTATGCCTAATTTATGATGCGATTGCGATATATTTGTAGGCGGCGTACAGTTCATATATGAAGATTTTAGATCGTTATATCTTATTTACTTTCATCAAAACATTTCTGAGCATCTTTATCATATTGATGTTCATTTTTGTTTTACAAAGTGTTTGGCTATATATCCAAGAACTTGCTGGTCGCGATCTTGATTTTAGTGTAATACTCAAATTTCTTGTACTCGTTACTCCTAGTTTAGTTTCCCTGGTACTGCCATTATCTGTCCTACTCACAAGTATTATGACCTTTGGAAACTTTGCAGAGAATTATGAATTTGCTGCAATGAAGTCTACTGGAATTTCCCTGCAACGAGCGATGAAAAGTCTCATCGTTTTTATCGTTTTTTTAGGCATAGTATCATTTCTGTTTGCAAATTATGTGATACCTGCTTCTCAGTATGAATTTAGAAATCTAAGAAGAAATATAGGGAAACTTAAACCCGCAATGATTATTCGCTCTGGGCAATTTAATCCTATAGGAGAAGATATTAATATTAGAGTTTCAAAGAAATATGGAGACCGTGATCAATACCTCAATGATGTAATTATTCATCAGAAAGAAAAAGGACGTATTGGGAACTTTACGGTGATTAATGCCAAAGAAGGCGAACTCATAAGCTCATTAGATTCTCCTACCCTATCCTTAAAATTAACAGATGGGAATTATTATAGTGAAGTTTATCAAAAAGATTTTAAAAAGAGAAAAAGAGAGCCTTTTGCTAAAAGTGAGTTTGAAACTTATACGTTAAATATTGATTTAAGTAGTCTGGATGATGTTAATTTAGACGATAAAGAAATTGATAATAGTTATCAAATGCTCAACATTAGAGAACTAGATTCAGAACTTATTAGGCTTAATAAACGCTATGTAGATGATCGATTGGAGTACAGTGAAAATCTTTATAATAAGATTGGATTCACTCCTTTAAAAACCAAATTCAAATCCAAAGAAAAAGATTCTGTTACCGCTGTATTTATAGATAATTTTAAGGCTAATCAACAAGTTAAAATACTAGAAGTCGCCAAAACAAATTTGGCCAACACAATTGTAGACCTTGAAAATAGGCGAAAACGTAATGTAGTAGATGTGCGTCGCATTAGTAAGTTTCAGATATCTATTCACGATAAATATGTCTTAGGTTTTAGCTGTATTATATTATTTTTTGTTGGCGCCCCCTTAGGAGCCATTATTAGAAAGGGAGGTTTGGGGCTACCTATTGTGATAGGGGTTGCGGCTTTCTTAGCTTTTCACTTTATAGGCATCTTTGCCAAGAACAGTGCAGAAGACGGTAGTATTAACGCAATCTTTGCAGCTTGGTTGAGTGCCGGTATTATGTTACCTATAGGAATCTATCTTACCTATAGAGCTACTACAGACCAAGGACTATTTGATTTAGATGGTATTGTAATTCCAATTAAGAAATTCTTTGCCAAGAAAAAAACGGCAACTGAAAAAGAGAAAAAAGACTTCTCTTACACCCTTACTGCAGAAGAAGAAAAAATGTTAGATGCACGAAGTAGCAATCAATTAAAGGATATTGTAAAAAACTACAGAGAGTATAACTATTCTGAGGATATTAGAAATGCCGCAATATCAAAACTGGCTGTTCTCGGTATTACAGTTGAAAATTTGAAAGTACAAGGCTACTATTTAGACAAGAATTAGTGTTTAAGCGTTTTTCTATGAATTCATTAAATCTTTATCTCATTCATTAAATCATTATCTCTTTGATTATCTTTGTGTCCTAAACTTATTGCTATGCAAATGACCGCAGAACGTACAACACAACTACATACTATACAGGAAGCCATAGAAGATATCAAGAATGGTAAAGTAATTATTGTTGTAGATGATGAAGATCGCGAGAACGAAGGTGATTTTGTTGCCGCAGCAGAAACAGTCACTCCAGAGATGATTAATTTTATGGCCACTCACGGTCGCGGTTTAATCTGCACTCCTATCACAGAAGAGCGCTGTGAAGAACTCAACTTAAATATGATGGTTTCCAGTAATACAGATCCTATGGAGACTGCATTTACGATATCTATCGATTTAAAAGGAGAAGGAGTTACTACAGGTATTTCAGCAAGTGATAGGGCAAAAACAGTGAAGGCTCTAACCCTTTCAGACATTAAACCTCATGATTTAAGTAGACCAGGACATATTTTTCCGCTTAAAGCAAAAGAAGGTGGTGTACTTCGTCGCGTGGGACATACAGAGGCCGCTATAGACTTTGCAAGATTGGCTGGTTTCCAGCCGGCAGGAGTCATTGTAGAAATTATGAATGAAGATGGAACAATGGCTAGACTTTCTGAACTACTGGAAGTTGCCGAGAAGTTTGATCTTAAAATTGTCTCTATAGAAGATCTTGTCGCTTATCGCATGAATAACGATAGTCTTATCGAAAAGAAAGAAGATTTTGATATTCAAACCCGTTTTGGTGATTATAGATTGCGAGCCTATAAACAAACTACTAATGACCAAGTACATCTGGCGCTTACTAAGGGTGCTTGGGCTCAAGATGAGCCAGTACTTGTACGTGTAAACTCTACTCAAATTAATAATGACATTCTAGGCACACTCACTAACAATGCAGACAAGAAACTAGACGATATGTTCCAAGCGGTACACGAAGCTGGTAAAGGAGCTGTTGTTTTTATAAATCAAGATAATGCATCGCTTAATCTATTAAGCAGACTCTCTGAATTAAAAGAACGCCAGAAAAAAGGGCAAATGAAGGCTCCTAATATTGTGATGGATAATAGAGATTTTGGGATAGGGGCACAAATCTTACACGACCTAAATATATCTAAAATAAAACTCCTCTCTAATAGTGATGGCGCAAAACGTGTGGGAATGATAGGATACGGTCTAGAAATTGTAGATCGGGTTAATTATTAATTAAAACTAAGATTATAAAATAGAAAAAAGCCAACTTTATAAGTTGGCTTTTTTATTTAGAAGAAGTATTCTTACTTCATTTTATGGCATAAAAAAGGCAAGCTACCTACATCACACTGCTACGACCATCTACCCTTGCTGCGTTCCCGCCCTGGGGGATTCAACAGGAGCTAGTTGTGTAGGACTTGCCTCTGCAAAGATATATCATTTGTTAACCTTTACAAGGTTTTTTAGGCCAAATTTTTGTCATAAATTGCCGTAAAATTTAGTAAATGAAAATACCTATATATAAACTGCTTACCCTGCTCATTTTAGCAAGCTTCATTCTTTCGTGCGCAGGAGAAAAGCTAGCTCCTGCTGACTTTGAAATCACAACAAATGCTAAAAAGAATGCAGTTAAAAACGGGGGGGAAATAAAACTTTCGCTTAAAGCAAAAAAAAATATAAACATAGATTCTGTAAACTATTCTCTAGAAGGAAATTCTCTAGGAACAACCACTTCCCTATCCAATTTTGCAATTTCTCCTCAAGTCAAAACATTAGGGCATAAAACACTCAATGTAACTGTATATACCGCGAAAGAATCGATACAACTTACAGAACGGCTCATTATTCTCAACACTAAAGCACCTAAAGTTTATGGATATGAAATTGTAAATAGATATCCTCATCAGACTGATGCCTACACACAAGGCCTTGAATTTGTAGGTGATGAACTTTATGAAAGTACAGGTCAATATGGAGAGTCAAAATTGAGAAAAGTAGATTCTAAAACAGGGAAAGTGCAAAAAGAGATTGCCTTAGATAATGCCTATTTTGCAGAAGGTATGACGGTTATTAATGATAATATCTACCAGCTTACTTGGAAAGAAAATACAGGTTTTATATACAACAAAGAAACTTTTGAGAAAATAGGAACCTTTGCTTACAATAAGAGTCGTAAAGGTTGGGGACTTTGTAATGATGGGACGGTTTTGTATAAATCTGATGGTACTAGTAAAATATGGACTTTAGATGCACAAACCCTACAAGAACAGAATTACATAGAGCCTACAGATCATACTGGTGTAAAGTCTAAATTTAACGAGCTAGAATTCATTAATGGAAAGATCTATGCAAATACCTATCAAATCGCTAGTATTGCTATAATAGATCCTATTACCGGGGCTATGGATGGTGTAGTAGATTTACGCACTATAGTTAATGAAGTGCAAGGTGGTTTAGATAAAGCTAATGAAGTACTGAACGGTATTGCCTATAAGGCTAATGAAGATCGTCTTTTTGTGACCGGAAAACACTGGAATACCTTATTTGAAATTAAGATTGTAGAAAAATAGATTTTTACTCTTAAAAAGAAAAAGGGTGCTAAACAATAATGCCTTTTTGAAACTGTTATATTTGTAACAAATACCTTTTCATGCGCAGTATTTATTTTTTACTTCTTCTTGCTGGAATTATAACGGCAAGTTCGTGTCGTAATGACTTTGAAACTACTCCCAGTACTGGAGAACTACGATTTTCTAAAGACACCATATTTCTAGATACCGTATTTACCAATATTGGATCAAGCACTTTTAACCTTAAGGTGTTTAATGATAGTAATGAAGCCATTACTATCCCTACAGTACGTCTAGGAGAAGGAGAAGCATCCAATTATCGCCTTAATGTAGATGGAATGCCCGGTAGAACTTTTGATAACGTAGAGATCCTGGCTAATGACAGTATTTTTGTTTTTATAGAAACAACGGTAGATATACTAGATACTGGTGCAGCCTCTAATCAATTTTTATATACCGATGCCATTGAATTTGATAGTGGTGGAAATCAACAAAATGTAGAGTTAGTGACGCTTGTGCAAGATGCTATTTTCCTATTTGCTGATCGTGATGAGTCCACTGGAATTGTAGAAACACTTACCGTAAATGGTGTTGAAACCTCCTTAGAAGGACGTTTTTTACTAGACGAGGAGTTAACTTTTACAAACGAGAGACCCTATGTTATCTATGGATATATGGCGGTAGGTGACCCCACCGGAGCGACACCAAGAACCTTAACTATGGAACCAGGAGCACGAGTTCATTTTCATGCAGATAGTGGACTATTAATTGCAGACAATGGAACGCTTAATATATCTGGGACTATAAGTGAAGATGATATTGCCCTAGAAAATGAAGTTATATTAGAGGGGGATCGTTTAGAAACTGTCTTTTCTGATGTGCCAGGACAATGGGGAACTATTCTATTAACCGATGGAAGTGTGAACAACACCATCAATTATGCTACTATTAAGAATGCCACAGTAGGGATATTAAATGAAAGTAATACCGTTACGGGCTCACCCAATCTTACTATTTCTAATACTCAAATATATAATGCATCTGCGGTAGGGCTTTTAAATAGATTTTCTAATGTAAACGCATATAATACGGTCATTAATAATTGTGGTCAGTTTTCTATGCTAGTGCAATTAGGAGGAACTTATAATTTCTCGCATTGTACCTTAGGGAACTATTGGACCAATAGTTTCAGAAGTACGCCAGCTGTATTTTTAGATAATACTTTTGTAACAAGTGAAGCTATACTTGTAGGAGAACTTACAGAAGCTAATTTTGTAAATACCATTATTTATGGTAATCAGCAAGAAGAAATTGGGTTTAACAATGACCCTATTGCCCCTTTCAACTTTAAATTTACTAATTCATTAATACGTTTTGAAGATACTTTTGGTCAATTTGAAGGTATACCGGAGTTTGATTTTACGAATACCTCTCTTTATGAAAATATAATCCTCAATCAAGATCCTGATTTTGAGAATACTCAAAACAATAGCCTACGTGTGGGTGAAGCTACCGCAGGTAATGGACTAGGATTGCCATCTGCAGCGCTGGTATTTCCAATTGATATTGTAGGTACCAATCGAACTAGTTCTGCAGATTTAGGAGCTTATCAAAGTATTGAGCTCCCAGAATAGGCTATAAAAAGTTTAAGAATTTTAATCCGAATATAAAGGCACCATCAGGTTTACCTAAACCATTGGAGCGCACATAATCTAACCTAAGGAAACGATACTTTCCCCAACCTAGATTATCTAAACCAACAGACCACTCTGTATACGGCTTATTCTCTTGAGTGCTTAGAACGTGACCACCTAAGACAAGGTTATAATTAAGTTTATTAATTCCAGGGATTTTACCTAGTAACCAACCTTTAAAATCATGCTCTGCATGAGCTTCTAAATAGCTGTTATTCGTGCTGCGTTCATAATATGGTA
>JALZVV010000229.1 GCA_023299935.1 Dokdonia sp. | reverse complement strand
ATAGGAAAAGCTGCAATGAAACTTAGAGTCGTTAAGTTGGATGGTTCAAAACCAGGATTTGGGAGTTATTTTGTGCGATGGATTTTACGTATTGTAGATATTAATTTAATGAGCGGATCAGTTGCTGTAGTCACTATACTGCTTAATGAGAAAGGACAACGCCTGGGTGATATGGCGGCAGGTACAACTGTGATTAGTGAAAAGAAAAGAGCACGTGTAAGCGATACTCTTTTAGTAGATATTACTGCAGATTATGTACCTATATATCCTCAAGTAACGGTATTTACGGATAAGGACATGCAGCGCATAAAAACTGTCTTTAGTGATGCTAGAAAACAGGCAAACCATAATGTAATCGTAAAACTTGCTGTAAAAATGCAAGAAATGATGGGCATTACTTCAGAGGAGAAACCCTTAGAGTTTGTAGATCGTGTTATTGCTGATTATAATTATTATACTCAACAATAATGCAGTTATTTACTATTATTGATATTTTAGGCACAGTCGCATTTTCTATTTCTGGAGTACTCACTGCAATGAATAAAAAAATGGATCCTTTTGGTATTCTAATTATTGCAACAGTTACGTCAGTAGGAGGTGGGACTTTGAGAGATATTCTAGTAGGAAGGGTACCAGTATCTTGGATGCTCGATATGACCTTTATTTATGTAATATTAATTTCGTCTGTCTTTGCGGTAGTGTTTAGAGCTAAACTAAAGTATTTTAGAAAGTCACTCTTTCTTTTTGATACCATAGGTATCGCCTTGTATACAGCTACAGGGGCACAAATTGGACTTGCGGCAGATTTACATCCTCTAGTTTGTATCGCTTTGGGTATGATGTCTGCTTGTTTTGGAGGAGTATTACGTGATATTCTGTGTAATGAAATCCCCATAATATTTAGAAAAGAAATCTATGCTACGGCTTGTATGGTTGGAGGAGCTATTTTCTTGTTACTTAAGCATTTTAAAATAGAAAACACGATGGCGGTAATTATTGCAGGTTTAGTAATAATAGGGATTAGAATATTTGCCGTAGTCTATAGGCTCCAATTGCCGTCGATATATAGGAAGTAGGTTATCTGAAATTAAAGCCACTCGAAAGAGTGGCTTTAATTTAGTAATAGAAATCATTTTCTATTTATATATCATCAAAATTTACGTCTGTAAAGCTATCTGTTTGCGGAGCTTCGTCTTGCGCAGCACCATCATTATCTGCATTAGAAAACGCCTGTTTTTCATAATCAGTCTGGTGACGATCACTAATTACTTCTTCTCCTTTTTCGTCTAAAATGTACTTGGTCATTTCATTAAGGATATCTGTAAATCCATTAAAATCTTCTTTATATAAGTAGATTTTGTGTTTCTTGAAATGGAAGGAACCATCATCATTTGTGAATTTCTTACTCTCTGTAATTGTTAAGTAATAATCACCAGCTTTAGTAGCCCTTACATCAAAAAAGTAGGTGCGTCTCCCTGCTCTTAGTACTTTAGAAAAAATTTCTTCATTGTCACGCGATTCATAATCACTCATAATGCCGTCTCTCTTTAATATTAGGTTAATTGATGTATCAAAAATGGTAAAAAAAATGGCATCACACCAATATTTTTTTAATTTTCTTTTTCTTCCAGCTGTTCGGCATACAATTGCTTATAATACCCTTCTTGGGCAACTAGCTCACTATGACTGCCTTGCTGCACTATTTTTCCTTCGTCAAGGATTATGATTTTATCTGCATTTTTTGCTGAAGAGATTCTATGACTTACAATTATTGTTGTGGTTTTATGCCTGAGATTTGCTAGATTTTTAAGTATTTGCTCTTCAGTCTCTGTATCTACAGCACTTAAGGAATCGTCTAATAGTAAGATTTTAGGTAGCCCAACTAGTGCCCTAGCGATAGATACGCGTTGTTTTTGACCACCAGATAAAGTAATGCCGCGTTCTCCTAGAACCGTGTCATAACCTTCTTTAAAGTCTATAATATTCGAGTGGACTGCAGCCGCTTTCGCGAAAGCGATAACCTCCTCATCTGATTTTTCTTGAGCACCAAATTTAATATTCTCCTTAATCGAATCTGAGAATAAGAAGGCATCCTGCGGTATGTAACCTATGCTTGATCGAAGATTGTTGAGATTAAGCTCTTTTATATCCTTATTACCGATAGTAAGTGAGCCCTCTTGAACATCATAGAGTCTGCCTATTAATTCTAATAGAGTAGATTTACCTGAACCTGTACGACCTATGATGGCTAGGGTTTGACCTTGATTTATAGAAAAACTAATATTTTGCAGGGCTTTAATGCGGGTATCTTCATAGGTGTAGCAAACGTTATTAAAGCTAATGTCGCCAGCAATAGGAGTAGAATGTCCAACTGTATTAGTAATTGTAGGATTAATATCTAAAAACTCATTGATACGCTGTTGTGAAGCTTCGGCCGCCTTAATGATTGAAGTTACCCAACCTACAGTAGCCACTGGCCAGGTAAGCATATTTACAAATATGATGAACTTGACTAGGACCTCTAGATTCGTAATTGTTCCATTAAGATATTGTTGTCCACCTACCCATATTACGATAAGGTTACTTGTGCCTATGACCCCTATCATTAAAGGAAAGAAAAAGGCCTGCACTTTAACTAAATCTAAATTTTTCTGTTTACTAGCATCACTGAGCTCCGTAAATCCTTGCTGTGTTTTGTGCTCTAGTGTATAGGCTTTAATCACGGAAATACCGCTAAAGGATTCCTGAGTAAATGTCGTAAGATTAGATAGGTATTCTTGAACAATGGTACTGCGCTTATGGATCTCCCTACTGAGCTTATAAATTGCCAATGATAATATAGGCAAGGGTAATAGTGTGTACAGCGTTAGGCTAGGTGCTGCGGCATACATATAGGGTATTACCGTTGCAAAAAGAACGAGTGCGGTAAGTAGATACATAAATGCAGGTCCTACATACATCCTTACTTTAGAGACATCTTCACTAATGCGATTCATTAAATCTCCAGTACGGTTTTGTTTATAAAAACTTAGGGATAATCGTTGATACTGGGCATAAATATCATCCTTTAAGTCTGCTTCAATAAAGCGGGATACTACGATAATCATTTGACGCATTAAGAACGTAAAAAAACCAGAAAGTAAGACCACTCCTATGAGTATCAACAAGGTATCAATCAATTGTTCTTTTAAAAGGGCGTAGTCTCCATGCACATAGAAATCCTCTATATGCTTAATGGATTTCCCTACCAACTCAACAACCTGAACTGCAAAAAAGCGAGCGGCGATAACCATAAAAAAACCAATAATAAGCCTCCATTTATAACGTAAGAAGTAGGCGTTGAGCTTTTTAAGGGCTTTCATGGACGTTGTTGGTTAATCTTGTTAAATTATCAAATTCTCTATTTAAGCTTATTTTAAGAAGCTATAATTCAATTATTCGTTATTTTTGGACGATTAATTACGAATAATAAAACAACAGTGTAATCAAAAGCCTATGGAATCTCAAATTATATCTGCTCAAGAATTAAAAAAAGCCGATCCTGTTTTTGGACAGCTTTCTTATAACGATCACGAGCAAATTGTTTTTTGCAACGACAAAGATACAGGATTAAAAGCAATCATAGGGATACATAATACGGTCTTAGGACCTGCCTTAGGCGGTACGCGTATGTGGAATTATGCCACAGAGTGGGATGCTCTTAATGATGTATTGCGTTTATCTCGTGGGATGAGTTTTAAAAGTGCGATTACCGGTTTAAATCTTGGAGGCGGTAAAGCCGTTATCATAGGTGATGCAAAAACGCAAAAAACTCCTGAATTAATGAAACGTTTTGGTGAATTTGTACATTCATTAGGAGGGAAGTATATCACTGCAGAGGATGTAGGTATGGAAACTGCAGATATGGATTTAGTACGTTCGGTAACTCCGCATGTAACAGGAATTTCAGAAAGCCTTGGAGGTGCAGGAAACCCTTCACCTATAACAGCATATGGTGTGTTTATGGGTATGAAGGCTGCTGTAAAAGAAGCCTTTGGTTCAGATGGTTTAGAAGGTCGT
The DNA here is from genome assembly GCA_023299935.1 of Dokdonia sp. Lineage (GTDB taxonomy): Bacteria > Bacteroidota > Bacteroidia > Flavobacteriales > Flavobacteriaceae > Dokdonia. The sequence goes on along the minus strand of JALZVV010000229.1, from coordinate 2,258 downwards.
TCTGTGCTTGTTCAAGGAATTGGCCACGTAGGTGAAGTCCTGGTAGAGTACATTACTAATGAAGGTGGTAAGGTGTTTATAGCAGATATTAATGAAGCTAGACTACAAGAAGTAAGCAAGAAGTATGGGGCTACAATTTTTGCAGATGATGATGTGTATAGTGCTCAAGTAGATGTGTATGCTCCTTGTGCTCTAGGTGCAACGATTAATAAGGATACCATTGAGAAATTAAAGGTAAAAGTGATTGCTGGAGCTGCAAATAATCAACTAGCAGATGAGAATGTACATGGCAATCGCTTGCGCGAAAAAGGAATCGTTTACGCTCCAGATTTTTTAATTAATGCAGGTGGTATCATAAACGTGTATGCAGAGCTAGAAAAATATGGCAAACCCGAGATTATGCGCAAGGCAGAAAATATATACGATACAACGCTAGAGATTTTTGCCAAAGCAAAATCAGATAATAGCTCAACGCACGATGCAGCGTTAAAAATTGCACTGCAAAGAATCGCAGAAAGAAAAGCGCAACAATAAGTAAATAATACAATAGAAATATTCTATTTTTGCAAGGACTTTATCAGAGGATAAAGTCCTTTTTTTATTTTTAAATTGTTCTTTGAATCTATGCTTAATAGAAGACACATTCGAGTGAAAGTGATGCAAACCATTTATGCAATGGGATGCAAAGACCAAAACGACCTTCAGAAAGAAGGAAAGTTTACGGGTGATAGTATTGCACAGTTGTACAATCTTTATCTATTAATGCTAGATTTACTGGTGGAAGTTCACGCTTTTGCAAAAGCAGAACAAGAAAAACATGCCAATAAAATATTAGCTACTGAGGCTGATAAAAATCCCAATACCAAGTTCACAAGCAATCTATTACTTGAAAAGTTATCGAGTAATGCATTATTGCAAGATGAGTTAGACAAACGAAAGTTAAACAACTGGCGTCTGGATGATGAGTATATTGCTATTATCTATAATGAGATTGTAGCTAGTGATTTATACGCTGCTTATATGGAGGAAAATGAGCAGTCTTACAAAGGGGATAAGAAGTTTATTATAGCTTGTTATACAGAGATTGTTGCTCCTAATGATAAGCTCTATGACTATATAGAAGATACACGACTTACTTGGTTGGATGATTTACCTATGGTGAATATGGCCGTTTTAAAACGCTTACAAAAATTAAAGCCCACCTCCCCGGAGAGCACTTTATTACCGGCGCTTTATAAAAATGATGAGGATAAGAGTTTCTCAACAGATTTATTAGAAAGAACGATAACTAACGATGAGTTTCTTACTAATGAGATAGTCGTAAATACGCCTAACTGGGATAAAGACCGTATTGCAGATGTAGATTTAGTACTCATAAAAATGGCCCTTTGCGAGTTTTTAAAATTCCCGTTAATACCTGTAAAAGTAACGATAAACGAATATTTAGAAATCGCAAAAGAGTACTCCACACCTAAAAGTAGCATCTTTATAAATGGGATATTAGATAAGCTTGTAAAAAAATATCAAGCAAATAATGTATTAAAGAAAGAAGGACGCGGATTGATGTAAGGTATTTTTACTATTTTTGCGAAGATTAATTTAATTCAAAAACAATCAAAACAATGAAAAAAGGTATTTTAGTATTAGGAGTACTAACTGCTATGATCTTTACTTCTTGTAAAGAAGATGCAGCTAGCAAAGTAAAAGAAGCAAATGTAGAAGTAGCTGCAGCACGTGATGCTCAGGCGACTGCTTTTCCAGAAATGACATTTGATGAGAAAGAATTTGATTTCGGAAACATCACAAAAGGAAATGCTGTAGAGCATAAATTTACATTTACCAATACAGGAAAAGCTCCTTTAGTAATTGTAGACGCAAAGAGTTCTTGTGGATGTACAGTACCAGAATACTCTAAGGAACCGGTACAACCAGGAGATAAAGGAGAATTATTGGTAAAGTACAACGGTAGTGGTGCTAACCAAGTTACAAAAACAGTAACGATTAAGGCTAATACAGCAGCAGGAACAGAAACTGTGCGTATCAAAGCATTTGTAGATGCTCCAGCAGGAGCTGCTAAATAAGCAGTATGAGTTCAGAAATGCAATCTCTATTAGGGCCTATATTATTGTTTTCGGTATTTATAATATTTTTTATTGTATTGCCGCAACGTAAAAAACTCAAACAAGAAAAACAGTTTGACACAGGGCTTAAAAAAGGAGATAAAGTGATCACTAAAAGTGGTTTACACGGCAAAATAT
>JALZVV010000228.1 GCA_023299935.1 Dokdonia sp. | reverse complement strand
ACATCCAACGCATCCCTCAGTGCATTCCCTACAAGCATAAAGGCCATAACGAGTAGCATAATCGCGACCCCTGGGATAATAGCAAGATACGGTTTACCTAAGATGATATAACTATAATGATCTTTAATCATTCCACCCCAGCTAGGTGTAGGAGGTTGCGCTCCTATTCCTAGAAAGCTTAATCCACTTTCTATAAGGATTGCCCCTGCAAAATTTGCGGCACAGATCACAATCAAAGGGGCCATAATATTGGGAAGTATATGTCCAGAAATGATGCGGTAGTCTGTAAAACCTAAAGCCCTCGCCGCTGTTACATACTGCATTTTCTTCACACCCATAACCTGACCGCGTACCACTCTAGCTACTTCTACCCACATAGTTAGTCCAACAGCAATAAAGACTTGCCAGAATCCCTTTCCTAGGGTTAAGGTAATTGCTATCACTAACAATAAGGTGGGAATAGACCAAGTCACATTAATGACCCACATAATGGCTGTATCAACTTTCCCTCCGTAGTAGCCCGCCAGAGATCCCATTAATAATCCGATAATTAAGGATAAAAATACCGCCACAAAACCTATAGAAAATGATATCCTTGCACCTATAAGCATCCTGCTTAATAAATCTCTTCCATACTTATCGGTTCCAAGCAAGAATGTTTTCTGGGAGATATTCGCTTTCGCGAAAGCGGCTACATCTCCATCCACTTCTATATCCTTAATCATCCCGTCTATATCGTCACCGGTATAGGGAATATAACGTATACCTTCATTAGTTAGGATATAGGAGTCTATAGCGATTTCTGTATCGTTAAGTTGTTCTCCTAAAAATCGTTTGGACAACCAACCCTGGGAATTGGATAAGTCTGAAGGTATGGTTAAAATGGTCGTTTCAAAACCAGGCGCTTTAGAATGAATTGAGAGATGCATTTGATTTGCATTTCTACTCGCATCTGGAGCGATAAAATATGCAAACAAGGCGATTAGTCCACATAACAGGATATAGCCTAAACTCAAAACGCCCCAAAAGTTTTTCTTAAACTTATGGAGCGCTAGACTACTGAGCGAACTGGAATTTCTAGACATACATTAGTCTTTTACAGCCGCTACTTTTACTTTTCTGATATTATTGATTTTTAAATCTTTGAGAACGTTAAGTGCTTCTTCCATATACACGTCTTTGGCCAAATTTTTGTGCCAGCGCGTACGCTTCGCTTTTAAAACTGTATCCTGCTTAAAAAGTGATTCTTCATAAGGTAAAGATTTATAGTTGAGATTAGTATCGTACTCATCCATTTGATCAAAACGCTTAGAGGCTTCCTCCCCTGCTTCTACTCTCTTCTTATAACCGCTATAACTCAATGACCACTTTGTATCATCTCTACGTTTTTTAAGCCACTTCGCATACTCATCTATCAATTGTAGCTGGTTACTTTTTTCCATTCTAGAAACACTCTGCTTTATGGTTTCTTCAAAATCAATATAACCATCCCAGGCATCAAAGTTTGCAGCCTTGATTTTATCCCAAGGTAATGGGTTTTCTGTATCGCGTTCCCCTATATCTACATAGCTAAACTGATCGGGCACGACTACATCACTTTTTACGCCTTCTAATTGCGTAGAACCTCCATTTACTCTATAAAATTTTTGGGTTGTCATTTTTAGCGCTCCCATATCTCCTAGATCATTATTACGTAGATAACGATTTAAATCTAATACGTTTTGGACGGTTCCTTTTCCATAAGTCTGTTTTCCTCCTATGATAATGGCGCGTTTGTAATCTTGCATTGCCGCTGCTAGTATTTCACTAGCTGAGGCAGATATTTCATTTACTAAAATCACAAGAGGTCCATCCCATAATACGCTTGAATCATCATCCTTAAGAACTTCTGGAGTATCGCCATTGGACTTCACTTGAACCACCGGACCTTCTTTAATAAATAATCCGGCAATGTCTACCACTGTTTTTAGTGAACCTCCGCCATTATTTCTAAGATCAATAACAAGACCTTCAATGTCCTGTTCCTTAAGGCGCTCTATTTCTTTTGCAACATCTGCAGCAGCATTGCGCTGAGTATAGTTGTCCATATTAAAATAGAACTTGGGTAAGTTAATTAGTCCGTAATTGTGCTCATCTTTATCTACAAATGCAGATCGCGCATAAACTTCTTCTAGTTCTACAATATCTCTAGTAATCTCGATATCACGAAGACTTCCATCCAGTTTAGCCTTTACGTTTAGAATCACTTTTGTTTCTTTAGGCCCTTTAATCAGTTTTATAGCATCATCCAATCGCATCCCTACAATACTGGTAGCCTCTTCATCTTTTTCTTGTGATACCTTTAAAATTATATCTCCCTCTTGCAAATCTTCACCACGCCAAGCTGGGCCTCCAGATATAATTTCTGTAACTCTCACTTCACCATTTTTCTTTTGAAGTCTAGCACCTATTCCTTGAAACTGACCACTCATTTGCTGATCAAAGCGATCTTTTGCCACAGGAGCAAAATAGTAAGTATGAGGATCAAACTCTTCTACAATAGCGTTCAAGAAAATAGCAAAGTAATCTTTGCGCTCAAGTTCATTAGTAAACTCAAAAAAGTCTACCATATTTTCTGCTACTTCTCCTCTAGCCTTATCCTCTAGCTCAGTATCAGAAAGAATTTCTATAGGTTCATCAGCAACTTCCTCATCTTCATCTGGCTCTCTTTCTTGATCTTCTTTTTTATCATAAAAAGAACTCAAAGCATTAAGCTTAAGTTGTTGTCTCCAACGTTCCTTTAATGCTTTTTTATTTTTTACAAATAGTTGTTCTTCATAATCGGTATCCAGAATTTCTTCTTTATCAAAATCAAATGGCTTAGCGAGCACCTCCTGCTGTATAGCATCTGCTTCTTTCTGACGTTCTAACAACCGTGTATATACATCATTAAAGAAGGTAAGATCCTTATTCTTAATCATATCATCGATCTCCTTCTTGTATGCTGCAAACTCCTCTAAATCTTTTTTATAAAAGTACCTGCGATACGGATCAATGGCGTCAATAAAATCATTAAATACGTTTTCAGAAAAATCATCATTAAGATCTTTTGCATCATAATGACCTCTTTCAAGAACATATCGTATTAAATCTATTAGGGTCTTATCTTTATCTGGATCATCAAAAGACTTTGTTGTAAAACTGCAACTTGCGGCAGAAAACAATAATGCTAGACCTAATAATTTAAAATTCCTCTTCATAAAATTTTGTATTTGCATATTCAAACAACAATGTACATTAAAAATTGTGCCAAGATGGTTAAGAGCAAACTAATGTTTTGTTAAAGCCTACTATTGCGCCACCAAGAGCAATTTACGTATTTTCGCAGAGAGAAACCAATTTTTTACTATGGCAAAAAAGCCACTTATTTTAGTTACTAATGATGATGGCATTACAGCACCGGGAATTCGTGCGTTAATATCCGTTATGAATACTATAGGTGATGTAGTAGTCGTAGCTCCAGATAGCCCTCAAAGCGGTATGGGACACGCCATTACCATAAACGATACGCTGTATTGCGACCCCATTACTATTGACCCTAAAGGTCCTCAAAGCGAGTATCGCTGTTCGGGAACACCTGCAGATTGTGTAAAATTAGGCACCCAGCAAATCTTGGATAGGAAACCAGACCTATGCGTAAGTGGAATTAATCACGGGAGTAACTCTTCTATAAATGTGATTTATAGCGGAACGATGAGTGCCGCTGTAGAGGCTGGTGTAGAAGGTATTCCTGCTATTGGATTTTCTTTATTAGATTATAGCGCCGCAGCTTCTTTTGAACATTGCAAACCGTTTATACTATCCATAGTGAAGCAAGTATTAGAAAACGGCTTATCCAGTGGAGTGGTACTCAATGTAAATTTTCCAAAAGCATCAAACGAGCCTCTTAAAGGGATAAAAATATGTCGTCAAGCCAATGCCCGATGGGTAGAAGATTTTGATAAAAGAACCAACCCAATGGGTCGGGAATACTACTGGTTAAGTGGTACATTTGTTAATCTGGATTCGGGATTGGATACCGATGAATGGGCATTAGAACATAATTACGTATCCATTGTTCCGGTGCAGTATGACCTAACGGCTCATCAAAGTATTCAGGAACTAACCAAATGGAAATTTTAATTCCCGCTTTCGCGAAAGCGAGCCTGTGAGATTCAAGACCAAAGGAGGAGCCCAACCTTAAAGCATAACAAAACCAATGAAAAAAGAAATCGCTATAGGAATCATTACAGCAATACTAGCCAATACACTGGGTGTCGTTCTTTATATACTTACCTTTTCTGAAAAAGGGATAGACGCAACAATAAAACAATCTCTAGCCGAAGGTTTTTTTGGTAAAATTGTTACCCTCGGTGCAGTGCTCAATCTACTTGCCTTTTTCCTTTTTATAAAAAAAAAGCAAGACTACAGAGCGCGTGGCGTACTTCTTGCCACAGTAGTTATTGCCGTTGTGGTAATGATTCGTAAATTTATCTAGTGAAATATTATATCGTAGCAGGAGAAGCTAGTGGTGACCTTCACGGGTCTAATCTCATAAAAGCACTTTACAAAGAAGATCCACAAGCACAAATACGCTTTTGGGGAGGCGACCTTATGCAAGAAGCGGGAGGCGAACTCGTTGTTCATTATAAAGACCGCGCTTTTATGGGTTTTATTGAAGTACTCTTCAATCTCAAAAAAATACTAGGCTTCATTAAAAAGTGCAAAGACGATATAGCAGCATTCCAACCCGATGCTCTTATTTTTATTGACAATTCTGGATTTAATCTGCGCATTGCTAAATGGGCCAAGCCCTTAGGTTATCCAACACATTATTATATCAGCCCACAAGTTTGGGCTTCACGAGCAGGACGTGTTAAGGGAATAAAGGCTTCTGTAGACCATATGTATACTATACTCCCTTTTGTTAACGAGTTTTATGCAAAATACGACTATAAGGCGCAATTTGTAGGGCACCCTTTATTAGATGCTTTAGCAGATAGAAAGCCTACACCCTTTGCTGCGTTTAAAAAAGAATATCAGTTAAGTGACAAACCTATTATCGCTTTGTTACCTGGTAGTAGGAAACAAGAAATTAAAGCTATGCTTAGCACGATGATGAGTATAGTTCCAGATTTTCCAGATTACCAGTTTGTGATCGCAGGTGCACCCAGCCAGGAGATAGCCTATTATGATACTTTCATTAACAACAATCCGCAAGTACATTTAGTGAGTAATAAAACCTATGATTTGCTTTCGGTAGCTTATGCCGCCCTGGTCACTTCTGGAACAGCCACCCTAGAAACCGCCCTTTTTAAAGTGCCTCAAGTGGTATGTTATAAAGGCAATTGGATTTCTTACGAGATTGCTAAACGCATTATCAAGCTAGACTATATTTCTCTTGTGAATCTCATTATGGATCAGGAGGTCGTAACTGAATTGATACAGAAGGAATTCAATACCTCATCACTAAAGAATAATCTAAAAAAGATTTTAGATCCAGCTCATAGAGAAGAGTTGTTTTCTCAATATTTTGAATTGGAAAAACGTCTAGGTGGCCCAGGAGCCTCGTTTAAAACGGCACAAGCTATTGTTCACAGTCTTGGTGATAAGTAGGTACCCTACACTTTTGCCAAAGCGCAATTTTTAAAGATATTTATAGTATTAAAAGCTCCAATGAAAAACCTACTACCCCTAGTTGCCCTCCTATTTGTTTTTGCCTCTTGCGGAAGCGCCAAAAAAACGAGTGCAACAAGAACACTTAGCAAAGCAGATCGCATTGTCAATCAAGCCGAAGCCTTTACAGGAACACCCTATGCCTGGGGTGGAACGACCCGCAAGGGAATGGATTGTTCTGGATTAATTTATGTCGCTTTTGAAAAAGAAAACATCGCACTCCCTCGCGTCTCAAGGGATATGGCCACTCGCGGGAAATCAGTTAAAAAAAGTGCCATCGCCAAAGGAGATTTAGTCTTCTTTAAGACCGATAAAAACAGCCGCAAAATCAATCATGTGGGACTGGTCACGGAGGTAACAGGAGGTGTGATTTATTTTATACACGCGACCTCTTCCAGAGGAGTACTTACCTCTAGACTAGACGAAAAATACTGGCAAAACGCTTATAGTCAAACACGTAGATTACTATAATTGAGATTTATTTTATAACTTAAGGGATGCTAACTTCGCTTTTGCGAGTATACCATCTGCTTGAAACATCTCAATTTACCTGTTGTACTAAGTCTTTTTGGACTCATTATAGGCATTGCTCTGGCTGACTATGCAAACTACGCCTTGTTTAATGCATTTGGAATCCTTTCGGGCGTTTTATGCAGCCTTATAGTTGCTTATATAATCGCAAAAAGGAAGTTAGGACTCTCTTGGCTGTTTAGCTTGTTTACCCTATTCTTTTTTTGTTGTTTAGGCTATGTCCTGCATAAAAGAATCCTTCCTGAAAATACAGCTTTTCATTATACACAAATAGACCAAGAACTAACCAATACTGCATTTCTTGAGATTAAGGAAGTCCTTAAGCCTAGCACGTATCAAGACAAATACATTAGTCAAGTACTTAGCCTTGATGACCAACCCGCTAAAGGCCTCTTGCTGCTTAACATTAACAAAGACAGCATTCTTTCAAGCCAGCTTCAGGTAGGCAGCAGGTATTATATACATCAGACTATTCAACCAGTGCCCGTTCCTAGAAATCCGTATCAATTTGACTATGGCGATTACCTTAAACGCAAGCAAATTCACGGTCAACTCTCAGTATCCTTTAAAGAATTGTTAGTCTCAGAATCTAAAGGCAAAGGGGTGAGGGTTTGGGCATCACGCTTTCGCGAAAGCTTACAAGACAAACTACAATCATACGCCTTCACAACCGATCAATTGGCTATAATTAACGCCCTCGTTTTGGGCCAAAGACAGGGAATAGACAGGGAGTTGAGTGCGCAATATGCTGCAGCAGGGATGATGCATATTCTAGCTGTTTCTGGATTGCACGTGGGTATTATTCTCTTACTGCTAAGATTTATTACACGACCTATTGGGGCATATAAATTAAGGTTTCTCCGTTCTGGACTAATCATTATTCTTATTTGGAGCTTTGCCATTCTTACTGGCTTATCGCCTTCTGTTTTGCGAGCTGCAACTATGTTTAGTT
>JALZVV010000227.1 GCA_023299935.1 Dokdonia sp. | reverse complement strand
GACACCGTAGATGATGATGTTATTTTTGAGCATTTGTTTGAGCTTAGTGATGGCACAATTAATCTTAAAGAAAAGGATGAATCCCTTAATGACTCAGAGAAGTTAATACGGGCTAATAAGAAAGCAAAATCTGCAGAGCATCCTGTGAAAAAGACAAATAAGAATCACAAGAATAATTGGAATAGAAAGAAAAGATACTAAATAATATATGGGAACATTTCAAATAGAAGGAGGTCATCGTCTTAAAGGGGATATCCAACCTCAAGGAGCAAAAAATGAAGCACTTCAGATCTTATGTGCTGTACTACTCACTCCAGAAAAAGTAACTATTAGTAATATTCCTGACATTAGAGATGTCAATAAATTAATTACCCTACTGGGTAATCTGGGTGTAAAAATCCAAAAATTAGGTGCCAATGAGTATTCGTTTCAGAGCGATGAGCTCAATCTTGAGTATTTAGAGAGCGAGCAGTTTAAGAAAGAGGGTAGTGGTCTTAGAGGGTCAATTATGATTGTTGGACCACTTCTAGGACGTTTCGGTAAAGGATATATTCCAACGCCTGGAGGTGATAAAATTGGACGTAGACGATTAGATACGCACTTTGAAGGCTTTATTAAATTAGGAGCTAGTTTTAGATACAATAGGGAAGAACGTTTTTATGGTGTAGAAGCACCAGATGGGCTAACGGGAACCTATATGCTGCTTGATGAAGCTTCGGTTACTGGAACAGCAAATATTGTGATGGCAGCGGCCCTTGCAAAAGGTAAAACAACAATTTACAACGCTGCTTGTGAACCTTATTTGCAGCAGTTATGTAAGATGATAAACCGCATGGGCGGAAAAATATCAGGCATAGGTTCTAATATGTTGCAGATAGAAGGAGTAGATAGTTTGGGAGCTTGTGAGCATCGTGTACTTCCTGATATGATTGAGATTGGTTCTTGGATAGGTCTTGCCGCAATGACTAAAAGTGACATTACGATTAAAAATGTAAGCTGGGACGATCTAGGAATTATACCTAATACCTTTAGAAAACTAGGAATAACCGTAGAGCGCCAAGGAGATGATATCCATATTCCTGCGCATAAAGATGGTTATGAAATAGAAAGCTATATAGATGGGTCTTTTATGACTATTGCAGATGCGCCATGGCCTGGTTTCACACCAGACTTGTTAAGTATCATTCTAGTTGTGGCTACCCAAGCGAGGGGAGAAGTGATGGTACATCAAAAAATGTTTGAAAGTAGATTATTTTTTACCGATAAACTCATTGATATGGGGGCAAAAATTATACTTTGTGACCCGCATAGAGCGACTATTATAGGTCATGATTTTAAATCTACCCTTAAGGCAACCACTATGGTGTCGCCAGATATACGTGCAGGTATTTCCCTGTTAATTGCTGCTTTAAGTGCAAAAGGAACCTCTACCATTCACAATATCGAGCAAATAGACCGCGGTTATGAACGTATAGATGAGCGCTTAAGAGCGATAGGAGCAAAGATTGTGAGAACTGCTTAATTCATATTACTTAACATCATTTACTTCTATCCAATATCCATCAGGGTCTTGGAGATATAATTGATGTATTCCATCAGGTCGTTCTGAAATGGCATTCGCTTTTCCTGGCCAATCAGAATACAGGATATGTTTTGCTGTTAAGCTTTCGCGAAAGCTAAAAAAATCCTTTGTTCTTAGGGCTAGATGCACACCTTTAGGAAGTTTCTTGTCCAAAGAATCTACTTGTATAATATGTAGCTCCTCCGTTTCTCCTAACCGAAACCAGCGAATGTGATCCAAGCCCGTCCCGTCTTTTATTTCTTTTAAGTCAAAAATGTCTTGATAGAAAGCAACACTTCTATCTAAGTTTGTCACATTTATAGCATAGTGGTCTACGGCAAACCTTGATGTATCCTTATCTGAGTGTTGTTTTATTTTTAACTCACAGGCTTGTAATAGTAAAGCGAAACTAGAGAGTAGTATCGCTTTACTAAAATTGTTTAGTCTCATTATTTTCCTTGGTTAATTGGTGGAGGTCCAGGAGGAACAATTGCCTCATAAACGGCATCTCCTTTACGCTCTTTATACTCGGCTTTTACATCTTGTACCAACTTGGGATTTTCAAATAGGTCTAGCATGGTCATTCCCATGGCTTTACTTGCATAGCTCATCCCTTTGTGACCTATGGACATTCCGCCACAGGCAACTACTGCCCACGAGTGCCAGGGTGTATCCTTGGGAGCTGTTGTCACGCCTAGATTGATATTAGCCACATTCCAGCTTACATCACCTACATCTGTGCTTCCACCTCCCGGATGATCTTTTGTAGCTTCTAAAGGTTTGATGTTGCTGTCCATTCCTACTTGTGGCTTACCCGTTACTTCTTGTATTTTCTTGCCAAAAGCAACTTCTTCTTGAGTATATTCTATGGGTCCAAGAATTTCTAAATTCTTTTGCATCGCTTCACCGCCCGTACGATTTACGAGTACTTCGTAAATTCCAGAAATAAGGGAAACCTTATAATCTACATTAGCCATTATTGCGGCTCCTTCTGCCATTTTTTGCACGCGTTCATATACAGGCATCATGCCTTCTCTTTTAGTATCGCGTACTCGCATCCATAATCTGGAGTAATCAGGCACTACATTTACAACTTGCCCCCCATCCTGAATATGATAATGCATACGCACAGTAGGTTTTACGTGTTCCCTGTAATAGTTGATTCCAGTCGTGTAAATCTCTAATGCGTCTGACGCCGAACGTCCATTCCAAGGATCTGCACTTGCGTGAGCCGCTTGCCCAAAAAATTCTATTTTAAAATCTACTAGAGCAAGTGAGCTTTGCACATCTGCTTTAATCTCTGCAGAAGGGTGCCAACTTACATTCACATCTACATTATCCCAAATACCCTCGCGTACCATCCATATTTTTCCAAAGAATTTCTCTTCAGAAGGGGTTCCCATAAATTTTACGGTCCCTTTAATCTTTCCAGCTTCTATTTGTTCTTTTACAGCAATAGCCGCACCTAAGCTCGCTGCACCAAACATATTATGACCACAGCCGTGACCTGGCTGACCTTCATTAAGCGGATTCTTAGTAGGTTCTGTTTTTTGAGATAATCCCGGAAGAGCATCAAACTCTCCTAAGACACTTATAACAGGACTTCCAGAACCATAGGTAGCGACAAAGGCCGTGGGCATTCCTGCCACACCACGTTCTACGGTAAAGCCCTGTTGTTCTGCGTAGTCTGCTAGGATTTTTGCAGATTGAGTTTCTTCAAAAGCAGTTTCGGCGAGTGCCCAAATCTGGTCTGAGATATCAATTAATGCTTTTTCGTGTTTTTCGACAGAGGCAATAATCGCTTTTTTATTGGCTGTCATTTTCTGTGCTAAACCTTGTAAAGAACATATTGCAAGGCAGAGTAGAAGTACTTTTTTCATCTTGTTGAAACTTTAATTGCTTCTAAGATAGGGAATTTGAGTGAGCAACAGCTAAGTACATTATGAAGCTTAATTGCCTTATTCTGTTTTTAGTGTAATTTTTTCGCCTATTTCTACCATTGGTCTTATGTTTTTTACGGTATCATAGTTTTCTTTGGCACTAGGAACCTGTTGAGGGTATAAATGATACATTCCAAACATTTTTGTGTCTATTTCTATATCCTGATCTTTAGCATTTTGGAGAATCCAATAAGGTACAAAGGCCCAATCTAAATGTTCCATGCCTGCTATAACTGAAGTGTCTGTAGTATCTCCGGATAGAAATATTCTTTGCCCGTGCCAGATGATTAAGTAGGAATAATGTTTAAAGGAAATCCCAAAAACTTTATGTGGGCTTTTAAAAGCTCGTATTTCAAAATCGTCTATTACATTACTTAACTGTTCTAATTCCTTTATGTTTTCAACGCCATACTTCTGGCCATTCTTCTGTTTTAGAATAGTTTTCAATAGTTTTTTAGAATAATGGTCTGCATGTTTATGCGTAAAAATGAAGTGTGAATTTTCTTTTAAACTATCTAGAGTTGTCATATCATATTCCATATAATTATACGCTCCCGATTTATAAGGGAAATCCGTATAAATATGATTTTCGCCATCAGTTAAATATAAACCACAATTACCTTTAAACTCTATGGTGATTTCTTTAGACTGTGCTTGAGATTTATCTATGAGAAGAAAAAAAGTAAGACCAAGTATGAAAAGTGTTTTGTTCATGAGTATGATTTTCTACCCTTGAAGATAGGAAATTTGAATGAAGCGATTAATTTTCAACTAATTCAATAGTATTATTAGGAAGACAATCCTTCCTTATAGGTCTTTAAACAACGTTCTCTGGCCATTTTGTGATCTACCATCATAGTAGGGTAGGTGAGCTCTTGTAATTCTGGCACCCATTTGTTGATATACTCTAATTGTTTATCAAACTTCTGAACCTGAGTAATAGGGTTAAAAATTCTAAAATAAGGGGCGGCATCTACGCCAGAGCCAGCTGCCCATTGCCAGTTACCTACATTAGCACTCATGTCATAATCCAGCAGCTTTTCTGCAAAATAGGCTTCGCCCCAGCGCCAGTCTATAAGTAAGTGTTTGCATAAAAAACTAGCGACTAACATACGCACTCTATTGTGCATATATCCCGTAGTATTTAATTCACGCATTCCAGCATCTACAAGAGCGTAACCCGTTTGGCCATTTTTCCATAGTTCAAATTCTTGCTCATTGTTACGCCATTCAATACGATCATATTTAGGTTTAAAGGCTTTGTGATGGGTATGCGGGAAATGCCAAAGGATTTGCATAAAAAATTCTCGCCAGATGAGTTCATTCCAAAAAATTTCGTTTTGTTGAGTGATCGCTTTTTTAACCATCTGCCGGATACTAATCGTACCAAAACGAAGATGAGGTCCTAATTTTGAAGTTCCGTTTTGTATTGCAGGAAAATTGCGCGTAGCTTCATAGTTTTCTATAAGTGTGGGAGATACGATGTAGTTTGCGACTTTTATGTTAGATCTGGTAAAGCCTAATGCCTCTAATGTTACGTTAGGTAACTGAGTATCTTGAATTAATGCACTTAGTTTGTTAATAGAATTATGCTCTTGGAGCATTGTTCTTGGGTTAAAATGTTCTTTCCACTTATTCTTAAACGGCGTATAAACAACATAGGGATTCCCGTCATTTTTTACAATTTCATCTTTTTCAAAAATAACTTGGTCTTTGTAGCTATTAAAAGGGATTCCTTGGCTTGCTAGAAAGGTTCCAATTTGTTTATCCCTTTCTAAAGCATAGGGTTCATAATCGCTATTGCAAAAAGCCGATTGAACGTCATAGCTTGTTGTTATCTCCTTAAAAGTATCTTGAGGATTGCTATGAAATAGTGCGATACTACTAGAAAATTTCTGCTCTAAATACGCCCTCATGTTTTGAAGGCTGTCGTATATAAAGTTTAGCCTAGCGTCATCTTTAGGGAGTTTGTCTAGTATCTCTTTATCAAAAATAAAAATGGGAAGTACAGATATTCCAGCTTCGAGAGCAGCCGCGAGCCCTACATTGTCTTCGAGTCGCAAGTCGCGTCTAAACCAGAAAATGGCTACTTTATCTTTAATCATAAGGGGCAGATTTAACTTTACTTTATGTCTGAATAGCTTTTGCGCCTGCCTGCCGGCAAAGGCAGGAAAGCAAAAAGTGTCCTAACTATGGTATTAATTTACATTAAGAGTACTCATACCCCCATCTACGCCCAGAACCTGTCCTGTAATCCAACTGCTTTGCTCGCTTAATAAAAAAGCGGCTACACTGGCAATATCTTCTTGTGTACCTATTCTTTTAAGCGGGTGACGTGCATCCATCATTTCTTTTTTCCTATCGTTTGACAGTAGCCTCTTTGCAAGAGGGGTATCGGTAAGTGATGGCGCAATAACGTTCACTCTCATTTTGGGAGCATACTCTGCCGCAAGGGCTTTTGCAAATCCTTCAATGGCTCCTTTTGACGCCGCCACACTGGTATGAAAAGGCATTCCTACTTTTACGGCTACGGTACTAAAAAACACCAGACTCGCTTGCTCTGCACTTTTTAATCTGTCCATCACGGCGTGTACGGTCTTTACCATACTTAAAAAATTAAGCTCCATATCTTGTCTAAAGGTTTCTGTAGACAACATTTTAAAAGGTTTGAGATTAATGGTTCCTGGGCAATATACAAAGCCATCTATAGAGTCAGGCAGTGCGTCTAGATCCAGGCTGTCACTCTCTGCATCATAGGTAATGTGGTTTACATCTAGATTTCCCAAATTCTCGTTAGTACGACTCGCGATGTAGACCGTATGCTCATTCATCAATTTTTGAGCCAGTTCAAAACCTATGCCGTGGCTTCCGCCTATGAGTAAAATATTTTTTGCCATTGTGTGAATGCTACTTTTGAGTTTGTTATTTATTGAGGTTTACCTGTATATGTTCCAAAGAGCTCAACGAGTTTCTTTTCTCGATACGCAAAGATTTCTTTGAGTTTTGGTTTTACTAAGATAGGATGTACCATTTGACCTAGAAAACCCATAGGTACTTTATAATCAACAATATCTTCCATCTCTACGCCTCCTGGAATTTCTTTTATAAAATGTTTATGATGCCATAAGGCATAGGGGCCAAAACGTTGCTCATCTACAAAATAGGAACCTTCTTTGACGTGAGTGATTTCTGTTACCCATTTGGTTTTGATCCCTAAAACAGGAGTAACAATATATTGAATAATTTGTCCTGCATAGCAGTCTCTATCTGCTCCAGATAGTATTTCGAAGCCCATATAATCCGGGGTGATGCTTTTTAAGTTACTAGGGTCTGATAAAAAGTCCCAAGCTTGACTCATCGTGATAGGCAACTTTTGCTTTGTATGTAAGGTGTATATTTTCATTGCATAGTTTTAATGAAAAAAGGTAACAGAATCTGTCGGGACGACTCCGTTACCTCTCTTTTTCATAACAAATTTCTTAAGAAGAATCTTAACTGAACATTGTAAAGATAATCAAATAATGTTTAATAAAAAACTAAAATAGTTAAACAAAATATAAAATAGGATCTACTTATACATCTAAAGTAATTTTTTCACCTCCTAATCGTATGGATTCATAGATAGCTTCTACTATTTTTAAATCTCGAAGCCCCATTTCTCCCGGTACTCTGTTAATGGCGCCTTGAGTAATATGCAAGGCAAAGTCATCCATTTGCAAAGCCTGTTGTCTTTGATAGGGGTAACTAATTTCTTTAGCTGCAGATGTGCGACCATGCAAGGGTCCATAAGTATAGGCAATGTCTAGTTCAAACCACCCTTTATCGCAAGCAGCATATAAGCGGTCCAGTTTTGCATTATGGGAGGTCACTATATTACCAACGGTACCACTAGGGAATTCAAACTGTGCGCTAATGGTTTCATCAGTATCTTTATAATATCCTGGATTAGTGCTAAATTCTTGAGCACTTACAGAAATTGGATTTTCGCCAGCGGCATATATCGCTCCTTGTATAGCATAGACTCCCATATTCATTAAAGCACCTCCGCCTGATAAGGCTTTATTAAGTCGCCACTGGCCGGGATTACCATTAGAAGGATAACCTGCTTCTGCAGTGACAAAATTAATAGCGCCAAATTCCTTTTCACGAACGATACGCTGTATCTCCTGCGTATGAGGTTCTGAATGTAATCTATAACCCACACTTAGTTTTACATTTGCTTTTTTACAGGCATCTATGATAGCTTGACACTCTGCAACACTTACAGCCATGGGTTTCTCACAAATTACGTGTTTTCCTGCTTTTGCTGCGCGTATGCAAAAGTCGGCGTGCATGGCATTAGGAAGCACAACGTATACAATATCAATTGAGCTATTGGTAATTATGGTATCAAAATTCTCGTAATTGTAAATATTCTCTTTAGGGATATTATACTTCTCTGCCCATATTTTTTCTTTAGAAGGTGTTCCTGTAACGATACCCGCAAGATGACAATGTTTTGTCTCTAACAGGGAAGGAGCTAATTCATAAGAACTATAGGTACCAAGACCTACTAAGGCTATTCCTAGACTTTTTGTTGCCGGTGTACTTTCAAAAGCGCAGGCTAATGGAATAGTATTCATTAAGGCAACACTTCCGGTCGCAATAGCAATTTTTTTACTGAAGCTTCTACGAGATATGGATTTCATGAGGTAGTATTTGTAGCTTAAGTCGTTAGTAATAAACATTCTTGACCAAGAGCTACAAGATACATTGTCTATGGTTTAGCTACAAAGGTAATTTTAACAATCCTCGTCGCAGCAGTTTTCGTCTTTAACCAGTTTACAGCTAATCACCGCGAGCAATGCCCCAATAAAAGGCGCAGTAATATATAACCACATAGGTTCCCATTTACCTGAGAAAATCGCTGGACCTATGGAGCGTGCAGGATTCATAGAGGCATTAGTCATAGGACCAGCAAACATGGCCTCTAATAATACGATACCACCTATGGCAATACCAGCAATAACTCCTATTTCTTTAGAACCCGTGGAGACATTAATAATGACAAGCATTAAAAAGAATGCGAGGAGTATTTCTAGTATAAAGGCTTTATAATGGTCAAAAGATGGTACGGTACTGCCTA
>JALZVV010000226.1 GCA_023299935.1 Dokdonia sp. | reverse complement strand
TCTCCAATCAAATAAATCATAATTATGATATTAGAATCTTATATAAATGGCAAATGGGTACAAGGTGATGACACCAATACTCGGTCTATGTATGATGCCATTACGGGAGATATTATTGGCTTGACCAGTACAGAAGGACTCGACATTACAGGAGCCTTACAGTATGGACGTGACAATGGGAAAGTGTTGAGAGATATGACTTTCCAACAACGCGGAAATATGATTAAAAAACTAGCAATGTACCTGAATAAGCGTAAGGAGCAGTTTTATGACATCAGTTACAAAACCGGTGCTACGCGTGTAGATAGTTGGATTGATATAGAAGGAGGGTTTGGAAACCTTTTTGCAAATGCAAGTTTGCGTAAGTTATTTCCAGATCAAAGTTATGCGGTAGAGGGAGATGCTATCGATTTATCTCGTGGGGGTCGTTTTATGGCGCACCATATCTTAGTACCTAAAAAAGGAGTCGCAGTGCATATTAATGCCTTTAACTTTCCTGTTTGGGGAATGTTAGAAAAATGTGCTGTAAACTGGATGGCAGGTATGCCAGCGGTTGTGCTTCCTGCGCCACAAACAGCTTTCTTAACAGAAGCGGTGGTTAAAGAAATTATTAATAGCGGCATCCTTCCAGAAGGTGCATTGCAATTATTATCTGGGCTTACCACTTCTATTTTGGATACGGTAGGTAGTCAGGATGTGGTGACTTTTACGGGAAGTGCACATACGGGTAGAGTACTTAAAGCACACCCTCGATTATTAGAAGAAAGTGTGCCGTTTACGATGGAAGCAGATAGTCTCAATGCGAGTATTCTGGGACCAGATGCAGTGCCAGGAACACCGGAATTCAACATTTTTGTTAAAGAAGTTCGCAAAGAAATGACGGTAAAATGTGGTCAGAAATGTACTGCTATACGCCGTATTATCGTTCCAGAAAACCTGATGGAAGATGTGCAAATTGCTTTAGGAAAACAATTAGATCGCACGGTAATAGGAGACCCAAAACTCAAAGAAGTGAGAATGGGAGCTTTGATTAATACCGATCAACGAGATGCTATAAAAAGCCAAATTGCAAAACTGTCTACAACGGCAGATATGGTGTATGGCTCTATAGAAGCTATAGATGTAAAAGGGGCAGATGGCGAGAAAGGCGCTTTTATGAGTCCTATCTTAATGCGTGAAAACAATCCGTTTAAGAATACGCAAGTACACGAGGTAGAAGCCTTTGGTCCTGTGAGTACCTTGATGCCATATAATGGCGTGGAGGAAGCGATTGAGTTGGCGCAAATGGGTAAAGGCTCATTAGTGAGTAGTGTGGTGACGGCAGATAACGCTTTCGCGAAAGCGTATACCGTAGAAGCAGCATCGCATCACGGTCGCATATTAACACTTAACAGAGACAGTGCGCCGCAAAGTACGGGACACGGATCGCCATTGCCATTATTAGTTCACGGAGGTCCTGGACGCGCAGGAGGAGGTGAGGAAATGGGAGGCTTACGCGGAATCAAACATTATATGCAACGTTGTGCCGTGCAAGGAAGCCCGACGACCTTAACCGAAATTACAGGAGTATACCAACCTAACGGAGCATATACTGAAGCAGCGAAACATCCATTTGCGTATCACTATGAAGATATCAAACCTGGAATGAGTTTACAGACGCATAAACGCACGCTTACGGATACCGACATTCAGAATTTTGCAAATCTTACTTGGGACCATTTTTATGCCCATACCGATATTACGAGTCTGGACGGAAGTATTTTTGAGAAGAGAACCGCACACGGCTATTTCATTATTTCGGCAGCGGCAGGATTGTTTGTCTATCCTAATAAAGGGCCAGTATCAGCAAATTATGGATTGGAAGATATTCGTTTTTTACGTCCGTTGTATCATAACGACACCATCTATGTGCGTCTTACTTGTAAAGAAAAACGGGAACGCGATGTCTCAGGAAGAGAGCATCCAAGTGGTATTGTAAAATGGTATGTTGAGGTTTTTGATGCAGAGCCAGTAGATTATGAAAATGGGAAAACAGATGAAGAAGCAACTTCATTAGTAGCCGTAGCAACTATCCTTACGATGGTGGAGAAAAAGCAAACCACCTTTGTAGAAATGACTAACGCTACGATAGAAGAATGTCTATCTAAACTTACAGAAGATAGTAAAGCTAGTTGGGGCAATATGACACCACAACAAATGGTAGAGCATCTTGAATATACGTATCAAATTGCTTCTGGAGAGGAGCAAGATTTTGAAATTGATACACCAGAAAAGATACGAGAGAAAGTAGCGGCTACACTTTGGGATTATAACAAAATGCCAAGAGAATATAATTTTCCGCTGTATAAAGCAGGTGTTCAGCCTCCATTAAAACACGTGAATTTAGATTTGGCGAAAGCCAAATTGCTACACGCAAGAGATGAGTATCTTGACTTTTTTAAGAAAAATAAAAAAGCCACTACTAAAAATGCTGTTTTTGGAATGCTTAACAACTACGAATGGTATTTAATGGAGCGCAAGCACCTGAATCATCATTTTGAACAATTTAACCTATTAGATTAAACCGATTAACGAATTAGGATTGTTGATTGTTGATTTTTGAATTCTTAAATCTGCAATCTGCAATCTGCAATCTTAAATTTTTATGAGCGACCCACACGTAAAAGAAGACATACAAAACGGAATATCAACTATAGAATTTTTTCATCCAGCACATAACAGTTTGCCAGGAGATATTCTAGCAAAACTAGCAGATACCATTACAGCTGCAGGAGAAAATGATGCCGTAAAAGTAATTATCCTTAAATCTGGTGGTGACCGTACTTTTTGTGCAGGCGCTAGTTTTAAGGAATTAATCAATATTAATGATGCAGAGACAGGACGTGTATTTTTCTCTGGTTTTGCAAATGTGATTAATGCAATGCGTAAATGTCCAAAGTTTATTATTGGGCGTGTACAAGGTAAAACTGTAGGTGGCGGGGTAGGCGTAGCAAGTGCAACAGA
>JALZVV010000225.1 GCA_023299935.1 Dokdonia sp. | reverse complement strand
CGCCAGAAAAATGGGGTTAAAAGAATTAAAACAGTAAAGAGCTCCAGTCTGCCTATAAGCATTAAAAAGCCACACCACCACTTTGCGGCAGTAGGTAAGCTTCCAAAATTATCTACAGGACTCAAATCTCCAAAAGCGGGTCCTACATTCCCTAAAGCTGATGCCGCTCCTCCTAAAGCCGATACAAAGTCTAAGCCTAAAGCTCCCAAAACAGAGGCTCCAATAATCCAAGACAGCATATACAAAATAAAGAAGGCAAGAATATTATAAATAATACTTTGATCTACGGACCGCGCATTATAGCGTACCGGGATGACCGCATTAGGGTGTAAGGTTCTCTTGAATTCCATAAGAGCATTCTTAATCGTTAAGATATGTCGCATCACTTTGATACCTCCAGCTGTAGAACCCGCCGAACCTCCTAAGAACATTAATCCAAAAAATATGACCGAAAGAAACGATGTCCAAGCTGTGAAGTCTGCCGTGACAAAACCCGTTGTGGTAATTACCGCTAGTACTTGAAATAATCCATGTCTAAAAGCGCTTTCTCCAGCTCCTAAAACCATAGGATGAGCAATCGTACTCTCTGAAATATCTGCCTTAAAATAGATAACTAAACTAGTGATAAGCGTAAATCCAATGATGAAAAGCATATATAACCTAAACTCCTCATCCTTAATAATTTTCTGAACTTTTCCTTTAAAAGCAAAATAACTCAGCACAAAGTTCATCCCAGCTAAAAGCATAAAAAACATAATAATGTACTGTATAACAGGCGTATCATTCCAATGGGCTATACTGGCATTTTTTGTAGAAAAACCTCCTGTAGACAGCGTGCTCATCGCGTGATTAATCGCATCAAAAAAAGA
Organism: Dokdonia sp.; assembly: GCA_023299935.1. GTDB lineage: Bacteria > Bacteroidota > Bacteroidia > Flavobacteriales > Flavobacteriaceae > Dokdonia. The sequence continues at coordinate 4,383 of JALZVV010000225.1, read as the reverse complement.
CATTCCAGCAAGATTAAGAGCAATCGTCTCTGCCGCTGTAAATCCAAAATAAATGAGCCATAAACGCTTAGCCGTATCTGTAATTCTAGGATGCAATTTATCGGCACTAGGACCCGGGGCTTCTGCTGCAAATAACTGCATACCACCAATACCTAATAGCGGTAAGATGGCAATAGCTAATACAATAATACCCATCCCTCCTATCCAATGCGTCATACTACGCCAGAAAAGAATGCCTTTAGGTAATGACTCTATATCTGATAAGATAGAGGCTCCTGTAGTCGTGTAACCACTTATTGTCTCAAAAAAAGCATTAGTTACATTAGGGATTGCTCCAGAGGCAAGATAAGGTAGCATTCCACTTAGAGACATAAATAGCCAGCCAAAAGTGACTACTATATATCCTTCTCGTTTTTTAATTTCTTTTTTATGGTCTCGCGTCACAAGCATCAATAGCATCCCAGCAAAAAGAGTAATCACTCCTGCCAAGGAGATGGCGATTCCTGCACCATCTTTTGTAACAAAACTTACAATAGCAGCAATCACCATAAACCCACCGTTAAATAATAACAGCAAGCCCATAAGATGAAAAATAATTTTGTAATTAAGTTTAGGCATCGATTAGACAAACATTTTTTCAACCTTCTTTATAGAACGCGGCAAACAACATACCACTACTCTATCTCCTTCTATTATCTTAAAATCCCCTAAGGCAATAACACCTTTACCATCGCGCACAATTCCAGCAATCGTAGCAGACCTAGGGAAATCTAGATCCCTAATAAATTTACCTTCGGCTGCAGAAGACGACCTTACAATAAATTCCAATAGCTCGGCATTCATGTTATTAAGTTTGGTCATTGCAACGACCTCTCCTTTTCTAATGTATCTGAAGATATTATTTGCAGCAAGCAGCTTCTTATTAATGAGCGTATCAATACCTATACTCTGTGAAAGCTGGAAATAATCCATATTCTCCACCAAGGCAATCGTTTTTTTAACGCCCTTGGACTTGGCTACGAGACAAGACATAATATTGGTTTCACTATCTCCCGTTACCGAAATAAAGGCACCCATGTCTTGAATGTTCTCTTCTTCTAGTAGCTCTACATTTCTGCCATCGCCATTTATTACTAATGCTTTAGGTAGCAAGTCTGCCAGATCAACGGCCTTCTCCTTATTCTTTTCAATAAGTTTTACATTAAACTTACTGTGACATAAATCCCTTGTGGTTTTATACCCAATCTGGCTACCGCCCAGTATCATCACATTTTTGATCTCTTGCTTGACTTTTCCTGTGAGTTTATAGATTTCTTCCACCCCGCCAGCAATCGTCATAAAATACACTTGATCACCTTCTTTAAATGCCGTATCTCCTCTTGGAATTAAAGTATATTGCGTTCCAAAACGCTGTATGGCAATAGGCATAAAATGCAATTCTGGGAATATCTTTGCCGCCTCCTTAACAGTTTTACCAATAAATGGTGCCGACTTAGACAAGGTTGTACCCACCATAGTAAGAGCACCGTCTTCAAACTCATAGCTATCACTAAAACCACTCTGGCTTAATAGCAACTCAATTTCTGCCGCTGCTAGACTCTCTGGAGAAATGAGTTCATCTATCCCAAATTTAGAAAAACCGGCTAGTTCTTTGTGTTCAATAAACTCTGTATTAGAAATTCTAGCAATGGTACGTGTAGCACCAAGCTGTTTTGCAAGTACACAAACGGTAATATTGGTAGTCTCACTGGAGGTAACCGCAATCACAAGATCTACAGCCTCTACACGCGCATCTTGAAGAATAGCAATAGAAGTCGCATCTCCTTTAATCGTTCTAATATCTAGATGCGTATCTGCATAAGAAAGGCTTTCTTTATCAGGATCCAGGAGCGTTATATCCTGAGATTCATAAGACAAAAGTTTGGCTAGATGAAATCCTACTTCGCCAGCTCCCGCAATAATAATTTTCATAAAATAATATTCAGAAAAGTCCATCAAAGATACGGGATTGCCTAGAGATTGTATATAGTGGGTAGTATTATTTAATAGGTTGAGGTGATTTTATGGATTCTGCTTTCGCGAAAGCGCTACCTAAACTTACAATAAGGAAAGGGGACATAAAGTATCTCCATCCAGCTAAAACTCTTGACTTTCTATGTCTTATATTTGCACAAAAATTGAGAATGACTAAAAAAGTAACGCCATATAATTCCTCTGAGCAGTCTAAAAAAGAGCAAGTCGAACAGATGTTTGATAATATTTCTGGTGAGTACGATAGTCTTAATCGTGTCATCTCTTTTGGGATAGATGTTAAGTGGCGTAAAAAAGTAGTGCAATTGGTTGCAGATACTCAACCTGATAGCATTCTTGATATAGCAACGGGTACAGGCGACCTCATTATTAACCTAGCTAAAAAAACAAAGGCCAGCAAACTTATAGGTCTTGATATTTCTGAAGGGATGCTCTCTGTAGGGCGTAAAAAAATTACGGCAGATAGTCTTGATGAGAGGATAGAAATGGTCCAGGCAGACAGCGAGAATATGCCGTTTGCAGATAATAGTTTTGATGCGATTACAGTAGCATTTGGGGTTCGTAATTTTGAACATTTAAAGAAAGGACTTGGTGAAATTCTAAGAGTTCTTAAACCCGGTGGTATATTTGTAATTTTAGAAACCTCGGTTCCAACAAAAACGCCTTATAGACAAGGATATAAGATGCATTGCAAATACATTCTTCCTACCATAGGCAGACTCTTTTCTAAAGACAAAGATGCCTATGCTTATTTGAGTGAAAGCGCTTCTGTTTTTCCTTTTGGCGAGGCTCTGAACAATATTTTACGTAAAATTGGGTTTACTTCTGTGGCACATAAGCCTCAAACCTTTGGAGTAGCAACTATATATACGGCTTCAAAATAAGCACATGAGAATATTAATTTTAAGTTTATTTCTGGTAATCACAAGTGTATCACAAGCACAATGGCTAACGAGACCGCGGGTTCAGAATAATCAAAACTTTGATAAAGCTCCATTATCCTGGGGATATTATTTAGGGACGAACTCCTTTGATTTTAATTTTGATTATAATCGGGAGCAGACCGATATTTTCGTTGAACGCGCTGCTGGCTTTAATGTAGGTTTACTAGGGAATTTGCGACTCTCAGAATATGTAGATTTAAGAACAGAACCGGGACTAGTATTTATACAGCGTAATCTTATTTATGCTCCAGATCCAAGGTTTCAAAATGAAAGTGACCTGAGAAGAGAAGTACCTGCTACGTGGATTTACCTGCCTATTCTTTTAAAATTTAATACAAAACGTCTCAATAACGTTAGACCGTATGTAACTTTTGGAGTTGCTACTGCACGTAACTTATCTAGCAATGAAGAGAATCCTGATGACAACTTTGCTGGTCAGTTTAGAACAGACGCAAATCCCTTGTTTTATGAAATAGGTTTTGGGATAGATTTATACCTTTATTATTTTAAATTCTCTCCTAGTATTAAAGGCGTATTTGCATTTACGGATGAGCTGGTGCGAGATAACAGACCTAACAGTCCTTGGACCAGTAATATTGATAGACTTACCTCAAGAGGAATCTTTTTAAATTTTACGTTTCAATAGACTGTTTATCGTCTAAATTCACTTAAAAATATACTAGTTGCTGTGGCTACATTGAGACTCTCCGTGGCTTTAATTGCTCCAAAACGAGGGATGGAAATTTGGTTTTTGAGAAGTGCTTTTATTTCTGATCTAATGCCGTTTGCTTCATTACCTAGGACTAAAACAGCCTCATTAGGCAAAGCAGTTTCATATACATTATCCTCATTCATAAAAGTACCATAACTCGCTCTAGAGGTCTCTTTTAAAAACCCTTCTAAATTGATATATCTAATATTCACTCTAGCAATAGAACCCATGGTTGCCTGTATCACCTTAGGATTATAGCAATCTACAGTTCCCTCAGAACATATTAATTCTTCTACTCCAAACCAATCACAAAGCCTTATAATCGTCCCCAAATTACCAGGGTCTCGCACATTATCCAAAGCCACAGTAAGTCCTTCATCCATAGAGTGAACACTTGTAGGAATTTTAAAAGTGGCTAATGCTTTTTGAGGTGTTGTTAAAAAACTAATACTTTTTAAGTCTTTAGGGGAAATAGAAATAAAGGTATGGGTATTAAACAAAGTCTCGTCTGTAGTATAGAGCTCCTGAACTTCGAGACAGGAGTCCAGCAACTCTTGAATTACTTTAACGCCTTCGGCTACGAAAAGACCTTCACTAATACGGTACTTTTTTTGCCCTAATCTCGTTATTCGTTTGATTGTATTTTTGCTTAACACGATTTAGATGTATTTTTGAACTGACAAGATTCTTTATTTG
>JALZVV010000224.1 GCA_023299935.1 Dokdonia sp. | reverse complement strand
GCGATACTTACTGTAACACCTTCTGGTACTGTGATTGGGCTGTTTCCTATTCTTGACATTTCCTTATCTCTTTATCTGATTAGTAAACGTAACAAAGTACTTCCCCTCCTACATTGTGCTGTTGTGCTTGCTTCCCTGTCATTACTCCTTTAGAAGTAGACACGATTGCAATCCCAAGCCCATTTAATATCCTTGGGATATCTGACGAAGATGTGTATTTACGTAAACCAGGTTTACTTATTCTTTGAAGATCTCTTATTACAGATTCTTTAGTAGTACGATCATACTTTAAAGCAATTTTAATCGTATCCTGCGCCTTTCCGGCTTCAAATTTGTAACTTAAGATGTACCCTTGATCGAATAAGATTTTAGTCATCTCCTTCTTAAGGTTTGATGCTGGAATCTCAACGACTCTATGGTTTGCTGCGGCAGCGTTTCTAACTCTAGTAAGAAAATCTGCAATTGGATCTGTATTCATTTATTAGTGTTTCGGGGGTGGTTTTCCGCTTTCGCGAAAGCGTTAAAGCAAAACCTTCCTCCAGTTTATATTTGTTTTTTTACCAGCTCGCTTTCCTAACTCCTGGGATAAGACCTTTATTAGCCATCTCACGGAACATTACACGCGAAAGACCAAATTGTCTCATATATCCTTTAGGACGACCTGTTAATTTACAACGATTGTGCATACGTATAGGTGATGCATTTCTAGGTAGCTTTTGTAATGCTTCATAATCACCAGCTTCTTTTAAAGCTTTGCGCTTATCTGCATATTTTGCAACCGTGTTTGCTCTTTTCACCTCACGGGCTTTCATTGATTCTTTAGCCATAATTAATTCTTTTTGAAAGGTAAACCTAGTTCTGTTAACAATGATTTTGCTTCTTTATCAGTTCCAGCAGACGTTTCGAATGTAATATTCATCCCGTCTATTTTTTTGATACGATCGATATTGATTTCAGGAAATATAATTTGCTCGGTAACTCCCATACTGTAGTTCCCTCTTCCATCAAATCCTTTTGCCTCTATACCGTTAAAATCTCTAACACGTGGTAAAGCAGATGTGATAAGTCTATCTAAAAACTCAAACATACGCTCTCCTCTTAATGTTACTTTAGCACCAATAGGCATTCCCTTACGAAGCTTAAATGTTGCAACATCCTTCTTAGAAATTGTTGCTATTGCTCTTTGTCCTGTGATAAGCGTAAGCTCTTCTACAGCATTCTCAACAAGCTTTTTATCTGCAACTGCTGCTCCAACACCACGAGATACTACGATCTTGTTTAGGGTAGGCACTTGCATCACGTTTTTGTAACCAAACTCCTCTATGAGTGCTGGCGACACACGATCTTTAAATTCTTGTTTTAATCTTGGTACGTATCCCATGACTATAAAATTTCGTTTGTTGTTTTAGCAAAGCGTACTTTCTTATCTCCTTCCATACGGTAACCTACACGCGTAGTCTTACCATTTCCATCTATTAAAGATAGATTTGAAATTTGAAGCGGCGCTTCCTTTTCTTTTATTCCTCCTTGAGGGTTAGCTGCACTTGGCTTCTCGTGCTTCTTCACCATATTCACACCCTCTACGATAGCTTTATTCTTTTCGATCATCACACGCATTACCTTACCTTCTTTACCTTTTTGGTCTCCAGCAATAACACGTACAGTATCTCCAGTTTTTATTTTAAGCTTTGTCATCTTTACTATATTAAAGCACTTCTGGTGCTAGTGATACAATCTTCATGAATGACTTATCCCGAAGTTCTCTCGCTACTGGTCCAAATACACGAGTACCGCGCATTTCACCTTGAGCACCTAAAAGAACACAAGCATTGTCATCAAAACGAATATATGATCCATCTGGACGACGCACTTCTTTCTTAGTACGCACAACAACAGCCGTAGAAACTGCTCCTTTCTTTATCTGACTGTTAGGCGTTGCATCTTTAACAGATACTACAATTTTATCCCCAACAGAAGCATATCTTCTTTTCGTACCTCCTAACACACGGATTGTCAAAACTTCTTTTGCTCCGGTGTTATCTGCTACTTTTAATCTTGATTCTTGTTGTAACATTACTTAGCTCTTTCAATGATTTCTACTAATCTCCAGCACTTAGATTTACTCATAGGACGTGTTTCCATTATCCTAACAGTATCACCTTCGTTGCAGTCGTTGGTTTCGTCGTGCGCTACATACTTCTTCGTTTTCAAAACGAATTTACCATACATAGGGTGCTTTACTTTTTTAACCTCTGCAACTACAATAGATTTTTGCATCTTGTTGCTGGTTACCACACCTATACGCTCTTTTCTTAAATTTCTTTTTTCCATCTTTAGCAGAGTTATTGTTCTCTTTTGTTTAATTCAGTTGCAAGTCTTGCCACAGTGCGACGTAATCCTCGCAATTGAATAGGATTCTCTAATGGAGAAATGGTGTGAGCCATCTTAAGATCTGAATAAGATCTTCTAGCTTTACCAAGTTCTTCTTGTAATTCTGCTACAGATAATCCTTTTACCTCTGATTGTTTCATTTTCTTAAAATTTATTCAGCTGAAAAATCTCTAGCTACAATGTATTTAGTTCTTACTGGAAGCTTTTGAGCTGCTAGACGAAGTGCTTCTTTTGCCACTGGCTCAGGTACTCCTCCTATTTCAAATAATATCCTTCCCGGCTTTACTACCGCTGCCCAATACTCAACCGCACCTTTACCTTTACCCATACGAACCTCAAGAGGTTTCTTTGTAATAGGCTTATCCGGGAATATTTTGATCCATAATTGACCTTCCCTTTTCATGTAACGTGTTGCTGCAATACGAGCTGCTTCTATCTGACGTGCAGTAATGAAATTAGAGTCTGTAGACTTAATTCCGAAGGTCCCGTTAGAAAGTGTGTGTCCTCTTTGAGAAAGACCTTTCATACGTCCCTTTTGCTGCTTACGAAATTTTGTTTTCTTAGGCTGTAACATTTTTTCTGTTCTTTATTAAGATTACTTTCTACGACCTCTTCCTCGATTGTCTTTACGACCACCGCCCTTTCCTGATTTCTTTTGTAAACCAACAAGAGGAGAAAGTTCTCTTTTGCCATATACTTCACCTTTCATGATCCATACTTTAATACCCAAACGACCGTAAGTCGTGTGCGCTTCTACTAAAGCATAATCAATATCGGCTCTAAATGTCGATAGAGGAATACGTCCATCTTTATAAGACTCAGAACGTGCCATTTCAGCACCATTCAAACGTCCAGAGATTTGGATTTTAATACCCTCACAATTCATACGCATTGCAGCTGCAATTGCCATTTTAATCGCACGTCTAAAGGAGATACGTCCTTCAATTTGACGAGCAACACTTGCTGCCACCAGATGGGCATCCAATTCTGGGCGTTTGATTTCGTGAATATTAATTTGTACTTCTTTATCTGTAATCTTCTTAAGCTCCTCTTTTAACTTATCTACCTCTTGACCAGCTTTACCAATAATAATACCGGGTCTTGCTGTAGTGATAGTAACGGTTACAAGTTTAAGCGTACGCTCAATAATTACTCTAGACACACTAGCTTTACTCAGACGAGCGTGAATATAACGTCTAATCTTGTCGTCTTCAGCAAGTTTATCACCGTAGTCGTTACCTCCGTACCAGTTGGATTCCCAACCTCTAATGATACCTAGGCGATTCCCGATTGGATTTGTCTTCTGTCCCATCTAATTAATTGCTTTGTGTGTTATCTTTTGCCCCAAGCACGACTGTTACGTGGTTACTGCGTTTTCTTATTCTGTGTGCTCGACCTTGTGGTGCTGGACGCAATCTCTTAAGCATTGCTCCGCTATCCACTTTGATCTCTTTGATAAACAAATCTGCATCTTCTAAGCTTGCGTCTTCGTTCTTAGCTTCCCAATTTGCGATAGCTGAAAGAACCAGTTTCTCTACTTTACGAGATGCCTCTTTATTACTAAATTTCAATAACTGAAGTGCTCTCTCCACTTTTGCTCCACGTATCATATCTGCTACTAGGCGCATTTTACGAGGAGAAGTCGGGCAGTTATTCAATTTCGCGAAAGCTACCTGCTTATTGGCGGCTTTGCGAGCTTCTGCTGTTTCTCTTTTACGAACTCCCATGACTTCTGTTATTTTTTACCTTTATTTTTCTTATCTGTTCCGTGACCTCGGTAAGAACGTGTAGGTGAAAACTCACCTAACTTGTGACCTACCATGTTTTCTGTCACATATACTGGAACAAATTGTCTTCCGTTATGTACTGCGATTGTTTGACCTACGAAATCTGGAGTAATCATAGAAGCTCTAGACCAAGTCTTGATCACAGTCTTCTTATTGCCCTCCACATTTGCAGCAACTTTTTTCTCTAATTTATAGTGAACGTAAGGTCCTTTTTTTAATGAACGTGCCATATCTTAATTATTTCTTTCTACGTTCTACAATATATTTATTACTCGCTTTCGTCTTAGAACGGGTTCTGTAACCTTTAGCAGGCACACCGTTTCTATTACGTGGGTGTCCTCCAGAAGATTTACCTTCTCCACCACCCATTGGGTGATCAACAGGGTTCATCACTACTGGACGTACACGTGGACGACGACCTAACCAACGACTTCTTCCAGCTTTACCAGAAACAAGTAATTGATGATCACTGTTTGATACCGCTCCAATGGTTGCCATACAAGTAGCAAGGATCAACCTTGTTTCTCCTGATGGCAATTTTACAGTAGCAAATTTCCCGTCTCTTGCCATTAATTGAGCAAACGCTCCAGCACTACGAGCCATAACAGCTCCTTGACCAGGGCGTAACTCAATACAAGACACTATAGTTCCTAATGGAATATCTGATAGCGGCATCGCATTACCTATCTCTGGAGCTACATTAGCACCAGACACAATGTTTTGCCCTACTTGAAGACCATTTTGAGCAATCACATAACTTTTCTCACCATCTTGATAATTAAGTAATGCAATGAATGCTGTTCTATTCGGATCGTATTGGATTGACGCAACAGTTGCAGGAACTCCTGTTTTGCTACGTTTAAAATCGATTATACGGTATCTTTTCTTGTGACCTCCACCTACTTGGCGAATGGTCATCTTACCCGTATTATTTCTACCTCCAGAGCGTTTTTTCGGAGCCAAAAGGCTTTTTTCCGGCTTATCAGTTGTAATAGCATCGAAGCCATTAACAACTCTAAATCGCTGCCCAGGAGTGATAGGTTTTAATTTTCTTACTGACATTTCTTTGTCTTAAATGTTGTTATAAAAATCTATTGTATCACCTTCCGCCACCTGTACAATTGCTTTTTTGATAGCATTTGTTTTACCAGTAATAACCCCAGATTTCGTATAACGAGATTTGCGATTTGGACGGACATTTATTGTTCGAACTTTCTCAACTGAAACACCATAAGCAGCTTCTACCGCTTTCTTAATTTCAACCTTATTCGATGTTTTAGCAACCTCAAAGGTATAGCGATTATTCACCTCACTATCCATTGTTGCTTTTTCTGTAATCACAGGTTTTATTAATATACTCATGACGTCTTATTTAGCTAAGTTTGCCTCTACACCTTCTAAAGAGCCTTCAAACAATACAACATTATTCGCGTTCATAATCTTGTATGTGCTTAATTCTGAGATTGTTACAACCTCAGTTGCTTTTAAATTGCGCGATGACAAATATACGTTATTATTGGACTCTCCCATTACGACTAAGGACTTTTTGTTTTCAAGACCTAGCGCCTTAAGTACACTGATAAAATCTTTAGTTTTTGGGGCATCTAAATTAAAGTCTTCTACCACGGTGATTGCTTTGTCATTTGCTTTCATAGAAAGTGCAGAACGACGTGCTAATCTCTTAAGACCTTTGTTTAATTTAAATGAATAATTTCTTGGTCTTGGTCCAAACATTCTACCTCCACCTTTAAAAACACCTGACTTGATACTACCCGCACGAGCTGTACCAGTTCCTTTTTGTTTTTTAATTTTACGCGTAGATCCTGCGATCTCTGCTCTTTCTTTAGCCTTGTGCGTTCCTTGACGTTGATTAGCAAGATATTGCTTAACATCTAGGTATACTGCATGATTATTAGGCTCTATACCAAAAACAGCGTCAGAAAGGTCTGCCTTTCTACCTGTTTCTTTTCCTTTACTATCTACAACAGCTACTTTCATTATTTCTCAATGATTACGTAAGCGTTTTTGTGTCCAGGAATTGCTCCCTTTATAACAAGCAGGTTCTTCTCAGCCACTACTTTCAAAACTCTTAGATTTTGCACTTTCACTTGATCTCCTCCCATACGACCTGCCATACGCATTCCTTTGAATACACGTGCAGGATATGATGCAGCACCAATAGAACCAGGTGCTCTCAAACGATTGTGTTGACCGTGTGTTGCTTGTCCAACCCCAGCAAAACCGTGGCGTTTAACAACTCCCTGAAAACCTTTACCTTTTGAAGTACCAGATACATCTACAAACTCACCTTCTTCAAAGTGCGCTACAGTGATCGCGTCTCCTAATTTAAATTCTCCTTCAAATCCTTGGAACTCGACAACTTTGCGTTTTGCACCCGTACCTGCTTTCTTAGCGTGACCGCTAGCAGCTTTGTTTGCCTTTTTTGCGTCATCGAAACCAAGTTGAAGGGCCTCATACCCGTCAGTTTCTTTGGTTCTGACTTGGGTAACTACGCAAGGACCTGCTTCTATAACGGTACACGGCATATTCTTACCGTTCTCGTCAAAGATGCTAGTCATCCCTACTTTCTTTCCGATTAACCCAGACATATTTATTTATAATTAATTATTAAATTCTCATTAAAAAAAAACAGGATCAAATACACTCAATCCTGATTGTACTTTTTCCGTTTTTCCTTCGCACGAAGCTAAGGACATTTTAAACCCTAGTAATACTAAGATTTTTGTGGACGCAAAACTAAGCATTTTTTATCTTAAAAAAAACTACTTGTGTTTTATTTTTCAACTCAATTATAAAAAGCTTCAAAACTACACTAAACAATTGGCAGTAAACACCAAGAAATATTGACTTCATACCTATATAACTGCTAGCGCTAAACATAAAAAAGAGGTCGTAAAAACGACCTCTTTTTCAATAATTAAGTTTGTACTTTTAAAATATCACACCTTAATCTCTACTTCTACACCACTTGGCAGCTCTAACTTCATCAATGCATCAATGGTCTTAGATGATGAAGAGTAGATATCAAGAAGGCGCTTATAAGAGCTTAACTGAAACTGCTCTCTAGACTTCTTGTTTACGTGCGGTGAACGTAGCACGGTGAATATTTTCTTGTGCGTTGGTAATGGAATTGGACCCGTTACAACAGCACCTGTCGTTTTAACTGTTTTTACGATTTTCTCAGCAGACTTATCTACTAAGTTGTGATCGTAAGACTTTAATTTGATTCTTATTTTTTGACTCATATCCTTAGTAAATTAATTTGTTCCTTTTGCTGCTGCAATTACTTCTTCTGCAATACTAGAAGGAGTTTCTGCATAGTGAGAAAATTCCATAGTTGACGTTGCACGTCCAGATGAAAGAGTACGTAAGGTTGTTACATATCCAAACATTTCTGAAAGCGGCACAGTAGCTTTTACAGTTTTTGCGCCAGCGCGATCACCCATGTCACTTACCTGACCACGTCTACGATTAAGATCTCCAACAATATCACCCATATTCTCTTCTGGCGTAATCACCTCAAGTTTCATTATAGGCTCCATAATAACTGCTTTTGCAGCTTTTGCAGAATTCTTAAATCCAAGTTTTGCTGCAAGCTCAAAAGATAATTGATCAGAATCCACATCGTGGTAAGATCCATCTTTTAAGGTTACTTTCATAGAATCTACCTCATAACCCGCTAATGGTCCATTGACCATAGCCATTTTGAATCCTTTCTCAATAGATGGGATAAATTCCTTAGGAACGTTACCACCTTTAATAACTGACTCAAACTGCAATCCTACAACACCTTCATCTGCTGGCTCAATAGTAAATACAATATCTGCAAATTTACCACGTCCACCCGATTGCTTCTTGTACGTTTCTCTATGATCTGCAGCTGCAGTAATAGCTTCTTTGTACTCAACCTGTGGTTGTCCTTGGTTTACTTCTACCTTGAACTCACGTTTTAAACGATCTACAATTACATCCAAGTGCAGCTCACCCATTCCAGATATAATAGTCTGCCCTGAAGCCTCGTCAGAACGCACAGTAAATGTAGGATCTTCTTCAGCTAACTTCGCTAAGCCCATTCCTAATTTATCTACGTCTGCTTTAGTCTTAGGCTCTACCGCAATACCAATTACTGGGTCCGGGAAGTCCATAGATTCTAAAACAATTGGATGATCTTGAGACGATAAGGTATCTCCTGTCTTGATGGACTTAAATCCAACAGCAGCTCCAATATCTCCAGCTTCGATAAAATCAATTGCATTTTGCTTGTTGGCGTGCATTTGATAGATACGAGAGATACGTTCTTTTTTACCTGAACGATTATTTAAAACATATGATCCTGCATCTAGACGACCGGAGTATGCTCTAAAGAATGCTAAACGACCTACAAAAGGATCTGTAGCAATCTTAAACGCTAAAGCAGCAAATGGCTCCTTCACATCTGGCTTACGTAATTCTTCTTGATCTGTATTGGGATTTGTTCCTACAATACCCTCCTTATCCGTAGGAGAAGGTAAGTAACGACATACTGCATCTAATAGGAACTGAACTCCTTTATTCTTAAATGCAGATCCACAAATCATTGGGATGATAGACATATCCATCACAGCAGCTCGAAGTGCAGCGTGCACTTCTTCCTCTGTAATAGAATCCTCATCTTCCATATATTTTTCTAACAAGTTTTCATCATAAGCAGCAACCTCTTCTATAAGTTTACCACGAAGAATACTCGCTTCTTCTTTAAGATCTTCTGGAATATCAATCACATCAAATGTTGATCCCATTCCTTCTTCATGCCATACAATAGCACGATTCTTAACTAAGTCTACAATACCTTTAAAATCTTCTTCATCACCAATATTTAATACAATAGGTACTGCATTAGAACCTAACATATCTTTTACTTGCTGACAAACCTCAAGGAAATTAGAACCCTGACGGTCCATTTTGTTTACAAATCCTATACGTGGCACTTTGTAGTTATCTGCTAATCTCCAGTTAGTTTCAGATTGCGGCTCAACACCATCAACTGCACTAAATAAGAAAACCAAACCATCTAATACACGTAAAGAACGATTTACCTCTACGGTAAAATCTACGTGACCAGGAGTGTCAATAATATTAAAGTGATATCCTTTTGTATCTGCTATGGGCTGACCATTTTCCGTCGGGAACTTCCACTCACAAGTTGTAGCTGCCGAAGTAATCGTGATACCACGCTCCTGCTCTTGCTCCATCCAATCCATTGTAGCAGCACCATCATGTACTTCTCCAATTTTGTGACTCACACCTGTATAGTAAAGAATACGCTCTGTCGTAGTGGTTTTTCCTGCATCAATATGTGCAGCAATACCAATATTTCTAGTGAATTTTAAATCTCTTGCCATTTCTTAAAATCTAAAATGTGAAAATGCTTTATTAGCTTCTGCCATTTTGTGAGTATCCGTACGCTTTTTAACAGCAGCACCTTCCTCTTTTGAAGCGGCAAGCACCTCTGCAGCAAGCTTAGAAGCCATTGATTTTTCGTTTCTTTTTCTAGCATACCCTATTAACCACTTCATTGCAGTTGAGATCTTACGATCCGGACGGATTTGCATAGGAATCTGGAAAGTTGCCCCTCCTACTCTACGACTACGAACTTCTACGTGCGGCATCACATTAGATAGCGCATCTTTCCATATCTCTAGAGCTGTTTTTTCTTCGTCTGTTTTCTTTTCTTCTACGATATCAATTGCATCGTAAAAAACTTTAAAGGCAACCGACTTTTTTCCATCCCACATCATCATGTTAACGAATCTAGTCACTAACTGATCATTAAAGCGTGGATCTGGTAAAAGTGGTCTCTTTTTGGCCTGTCTTTTTCTCATTTCTTCTCTTTAAAAGTGTTTTTAAATTACTTTTTTGGGCGTTTTGCACCGTACTTAGATCTTGCTTGTAGTCTTCCTTGAACACCTGCGGTGTCTAAAGCTCCACGTACAATGTGATATCTAACTCCTGGCAAATCTTTTACCCTTCCGCCTCTTACCAATACTATCGAGTGCTCCTGTAGGTTGTGACCTTCACCACCGATGTATGCATTCACCTCTTTACCATTTGTCAAACGTACACGCGCAACTTTACGCATCGCTGAATTTGGTTTCTTAGGTGTAGTCGTGTAAACACGAGTACATACGCCACGGCGTTGTGGACACGAATCTAAGGCAGCCGATTTACTCTTCTTGGTAATTTTGACTCTTCCTTTTCGTACTAATTGTGAAATTGTTGGCATAATTTCTTTCTACCTAAATATTTAATTAAATAATATAACTTCCCCTAAAATAGGGCGTGCAAAAGTAGGGATTATTTCCTGCTTATCAAATTCTTGAGAATATATTTTTATAAGCATAGCCATTATTTAAGCTTCGACATACTTTTTCAAGCACAAAAACCGTTAGCTTTACGTCCATAAATAAGTTGCTATTTGAGGTTTTCATTTACCATATTTCTTGTCCTTAATATATATACTACATTTTTTATGGCCAGTCAAGAGGCTTCTCTTACACTCGTCATAAAGGGCAGCTCTCCTATTGAAACGGCTATAATTGACAGCTTATCTTATGCTAAAAATTTCAATGAGCTTAATTCCCTTAAGGATGAAGCTCAAACTATTACCAATCTATTAATTGATAAAGGCTACATAGACGCACGTATATTATCGTTAAAAAAAATGGATTCGGTTTCATCATACACAGGAACTATTGATGTCCAGTCTTTTTATAAATATATTTTGATTACTCTTCCGGATAATGAAGAACTTCGCAACTTCATAAAATTAGCAGGCTTAGATATCGAGGAAAATACGATTAAGGTTGAAACCGCTTTCGCGAAAGCTTTATTAGAAAATCTTACTACTCTGGCCGCTAATAACGGAATGCCTTTTGCCAGCTTCCAGCTCACAGATATTATAAAAACAAACAATAACTCCCTCACAGCAAATCTACTTTTTGAATCAAAAACAAAAAGGACAGTTGATGACATCGTTATTAAAGGGTATGAAAAATTCCCTAAAACATATTTGCAACGATATGCAGGTATCAAAATAAATAAAACATTTAATCAAGAAGAGTTACTCAATCAGAACAGCAGGCTCAACGCACTACCTTTTGCAAAAAGCATTAAGGAACCGGAGGTGCTCTTTAAAAAAGATAGCACTACTGTTTATTTTTATCTAGAACAAACCACCAGTAATAGTTTTGATGGCTTTCTAGGCTTTGCTACTGACGAAACCACTAATAACGTAAGACTAGACGGATATATAGACTTGCAACTCACAAATAATCTTAATTATGGCGAAACGCTTCTCCTTAATTACAAAAGCGACGGCGGAGATCAATCTCAATTAAATATTAGGGCGACATTACCATATCTTTTTAAAAGTCCGTTGGGTCTTGAGACTGAGCTTTCCTTATTTAGAAAGGATAGCACCTTTTCAATAACCAGTCAAAAGGCAAAGGCATTTTACAGCATATCACCTGCAATTTCTGCAAGTGTAGGATACCAATCAACGCAATCAGAAAATCTTCAAGACAATCTTATTGAATCCAACACTACAGTAGACTACACGGCTAACAAATTTATTTTTTCTGGTAAATACCACCAGATTCAGGATAATTATTTTTTCCCAACCAAAGCAACCTTTTCAATAGATGGCAGTCTAGGTAGTAGGACCACTGATCAAATAGAACGGCAAGTTGGTTTAGAAGTGGATGCAAGTACAATTATTAATCTAAATCCAAAGAATTTACTTTATTTAAGAAGTACAACACGCACACTTTGGTCCGATGATTTTTTGACAAACGAATTATTTCGTTTTGGAGGGATAACGAGTATACGGGGATTTGAAGAGAATAGCATCTTTGCAAATTTCTTAAGTACATTAAACACTGAGTATAGATATGTCTTTAATCAAAGCCTCTATGTACATAGCTTAATTGATTTAGGTTATTTCGAAAACAGTATTGATAGTCAAGCTTTAGGACTCTTTAGTTTTGGTGTTGGTACTGGGATTAGA